>NZ_CANG01000020.1:0-32834 GCF_000309315.1 Sedimentibacter sp. B4 | reverse complement strand
TTTTTATATGATAGGAAAGAAAAGTTCCTATCATATAAAAAGTAGTGGCTAAGCCACTACCATTATTTGTTCTCGCACTTTTGATTTCCTACTGTACAAGAAGTTTTACATGCAGATTGACATGAAGTCTGGCATTCTCCGCATCCTTTAACGTTCATATTATCTGTTAATTTTGTGTTGTTTAATGTTTTTATATGTACCATATTGAAACCTCCTTTAGCTTTATAAATTATAGCATCTTTAGAGATTATTTAAAAGCATTTTTTTATAAATTTTGAATAATCTTCTTATTTTTGAACTGCCCTGTGCTTCATATTTACACCCAATACTCCACCTAGGATAGCGACAGGAAGATAAATCAGGTTCTGTACAATGCTTATTTCCTGTGTCATTTTAAACATTACTTTTAAAAGAAGAACAAATGCAAAATAAACAATCCATATTTCTATTCCGCAAAAAAGTCCCTTCTCCCTTGTACTTCTTGAAAACAAAAGAGAAACAATAAATATGCAAACAGGTATTGCCGCTATGTATGCAAATTCAGCTGAAGGGGAAGAAGAGAAAAAGTACATGTACAATGTCAGGATTAAAAAAACAGCCAGCAGCATTATAAGCAAGTACAGAGAATATTTAATCAGTTTACCAATATTCATAACAACCTCCGATACAAGTTCTTGTTTAATAATATTCATGTACAATAAAAAAAGAACATACAAAAATATCTTGACAAAAATTTGCACTTTTGGTAAAGTTAATTTTACTAAGAGGGAGTAGTTTTAAATTTTCAGTCAACATCATGGATAGAAATATTCTGGCTGAAAATCTGCACTGCAACATAGGTAACCAGACTTTTAGTATATCTTTCGTAAAAAAAGATATGCTATAAGTCTTTTTTTATGTAAAGATTGGCATACTATAAAATATCATAACAAGGAGTAAATTATGTATTATCAAAAAAAAGTAAAAGACGTATGTTCACAATTGAATTCTTCCGAGCAGAACGGACTCACTCAGGAAGAAGCAAAAAAAAGGCTTGAGCAAGACGGGCCGAACACATTGGTTGAAAAAAAATCAAAAACAAAACTTCAAATGTTCTTATCTCAGCTTCAGGACACAATGATTTATATTTTATTTGCTGCAGCTGCAATATCAATAATGCTTGATGAAGTTACAGATGCCATAATCATATTGATTGTTGTTTTGCTGAATGCAATTATAGGAATGGTTCAGGAATCAAAAGCTGAAGCAGCATTAGAAGCTTTGAAAAATCTTTCAAGTCCATCGGCAATGGTTAAACGAGGAGGAAAAATCGTAGAAATTCCTGCAAGTGAACTTGTAAAAGGTGACGTTGTTGTTCTTGAGGCAGGAAGAATAATACCTGCAGACCTAAGGCTCACCCAGACCGTTAACTTAAAAATTGAAGAATCGGCACTGACCGGAGAATCAGTTCCTGTTGACAAAAGTGCAGAATATGTTGCAGAAGGCGATACAGGAATAGGTGACCAACTAAACATGGCATTTTCTTCTACAAGCATTTCATACGGAAGAGGTGAAGGAATTGTAGTCTACACAGGAATGGATACGGAAATTGGTAAAATTGCCACAATGATAAGTGAAGCAACAGAAGAACTCACTCCTCTTCAAAAAAGGCTCAATGACCTTGGAAAAGTTTTAGGAATTGTTGCAATAGTAATTGTTGCTTCAATGTTTGGAATAGCTGTTTTGCAAGGAAGAGACATGGTCGAGATGCTCATTACTGCCATTTCACTTGCCGTAGCAGCAATACCTGAAGGACTTACAGCCGTGGTGACAATAGTCCTGGCACTTGGTGTAACAAGAATGGTCAGAGTAAACACAATTGTAAGAAAGCTTCCTGCAGTTGAAACATTAGGAGCAGTAAGCATAGTGTGTTCAGACAAAACAGGAACGCTCACTCAAAACAAAATGACTGTTCTAAAAGTATATTTTGATGGTGTTTCCAAAGATGTAAAAGAACTCTCTTATGATGACAACAAGGTGTTCAACAACGGCTTCATACTTTGCAACGACGCTTCCACAGCAAATAACAGCCGTATAGGAGATCCTACTGAACTTGCACTTCTGGATATGGGAAGTTTGATGAATGTAACAAGGGAAGGTCTTGAAGGACAAATGCCGCGTATAAACGAATTGTCATTTGATTCCGCTAGAAAGCTTATGACAACAGTCCACAAGGACAAAGACAACAATGTGATGAGCTATACAAAAGGAGCAATGGACATTCTCCTTAAAAGATGCAGCAGGATTCTTATAAATGGTGAAACAACAAAGATTACTGAAAATCACATAAATGAAATTACAACGGCTGCCGGTGAAATGGCAAAACAGGCACTGAGGGTCCTTGCTCTTGGAATCAAGGAAAATGATGATTCTGCCAGCGAAGAAGATCTTACATTTGTAGGTCTTGTAGGTATGATTGACCCCCCTCGTCCGGAAGCCAAAAATTCTGTTCTTGAATTTAAAAATGCAGGCATCAAGACAATTATGATAACCGGAGACCACAAGGATACAGCTCTTGCAATCGCAAAGGAGCTTGGAATTGCAGATTCTGAGTCTCAGTGCATCACAGGAAACGAATTAAATGAAATGTCCCAGGAAGAACTCAATAAAATTGTTAACAACCTAAGAGTCTTTGCACGTGTTTCTCCTGAGCACAAAGTTATGATTGTTAAAGCATTCAAATCTCACGGAAGCATAGTATCAATGACAGGTGACGGAGTAAACGACGCACCTTCACTTAAAGCTGCTGACATTGGAGTTGCAATGGGAATAACGGGAACAGACGTTGCAAAGGGTGCAGCCGACATGGTTCTTACAGATGACAATTTCTCAACAATTGAAAAAGCTGTAGCAGAAGGAAGAGGAATTTATCAGAACATTAAAAAGACTGTTCTTTTCCTTCTTTCATCAAACTTCGGAGAAGTAATTTCCATGTTCACTGCAATTGCAGCAGGTCTTGCTTCACCTCTTCAATCAATACACATACTGTGGATCAACCTTATTACAGATTCCCTTCCGGGTCTTGCTCTTGGTGTTGACCCTAAAGACAGTGACATAATGGATGCAAAGCCACGTGACCCTAAGGAAAGTCTCTTTGCCAACGGTGGTTTAGTATTTACCGTTTACAACGGATTCATGATTGCAGCATTGACCCTTGGAGCATTCATTTGGTCACCTGTTCAACACTTGACTGCTGCAGGCCAAAGTGTGACTCTTGAAGGAATTAAGCTAATGCTTCAGGATCCTGATATTTTAATGCATGCTCAGACATATGCATTTACAACTTTAGGAGTTTCTCAGCTATTTCATGCTATTGGTATGAGAAACTACAACAAATCGCTGTTTAAAATGAACCACCTTGAAAACAAAGCAATGATAGGTGCATTTGCTGTAGGACTTCTTCTTCAGATAATTGTTACGGAAGTTCCATTCCTGACAGTTGTGTTTGAAACAGTGAGACTTTCTTTGAGAGAATGGTTCAACCTCATTTTAATAGCAATGATCCCGCTTCTTTCACACGAAATAATTGTGTTGATAAAGAAAATAACAAAATAAAAATAGACATAACAAAAGCCGCTTTTAGCGGCTTTTAAATTATTATTCTTCTTCGTTTTTAGGTTCTTCTGTTTCTTCAACAGCATCTTTTATTTCAGCTTTTTCTTTGCCTTTTTTAGCTACGCTTCCTATAGCCCATTTGGAAAATTCAACTCTTTGTTTTGCATGTGCCATTTCAAGTGTGATTATTTCATCATTTACTTTAACAACTTTGCCATGGATTCCACCGATAGTTATAACTTCGTCTCCTATTGACAAATTGTCTCTCATAGACTTTATTTCTTTATCTTTCTTTTTCTGTGGTCTGATCATCATGAAATACATTACTGCAAATAAAATGACCATCATTAAAATTCCGCTGTATTCTTGTGGCATATTTCCTCCTAGGTTAATTAATATCCATAATTGTCATAAAATTCTTTTTTGAAGTTCATGAAATTATCTTCCTTTATACTAATTCTAATACTTTTCATCAAATTAATCAAGAAAAATAAATTGTGAATTGAGGCAAGCCTTGCTCCAAGAATTTCATTTTCATTGAACAAGTGCCTTATATATGCTCTTGAATAATTTCTGCATGTGTAGCAGCCGCAGTTTTCATCTATTGGACCAAAATCTCTTTTGTACTTGGCGTTTTTAATTGTGAGCTGTCCCCTGCTTGTGAAAAACGCTCCATGTCTTGCCATTCTTGTTGGAAGAACACAGTCTGCCATGTCTATACCTCTTTCAACTGCTTCAAAAAGGTAATCAGGACTTCCCACTCCCATGAGATATCTTGGTTTGTCCTTTGGAAGCAGATCAACGGTGTAATCCATTACCTCACACATCAATTCCCTTGGTTCACCGACGCTTAATCCGCCAATGGCATATCCGGGGAAATCAATGTCTGTTATTTGCTTTGCGCTTTCTCTTCTCAAATCCTCGTACATTCCACCCTGCACTATTCCAAAAAGTGCCTGATTTTCTGTGTTTTCATGGAACTCCTTACATCTTTTGGCCCATCTTGTTGTTCTTTTGATGGACTGCTCCACATATTCCCGTGATGCAGGATATGGTATGCATTCATCAAATGCCATCATGATGTCAGAGCCAAGACAATTTTGAATTTCCATTGATTTTTCAGGACTTAAAAAATGTTTTGATCCGTCCACATGAGAACGGAACTCAACTCCTTCTTCCTTTATTTTTCTTAAATTTCCAAGGCTGAACACCTGAAATCCGCCGCTGTCAGTAAGTATTGGCCTATCCCAGTTCATGAATTTATGAAGCCCTCCGGCTTCCTTTATAAGCTCATGCCCCGGCCTGAGGTACAGATGGTATGTGTTTCCGAGAATTATCTGTGCCTCCAACTCCTTCATTTCTTCTGGAGTCATGGCCTTTACTGTTGCTTTTGTTCCTACAGGCATGAATATGGGTGTTTCAATATCACCGTGATTTGTATGAATTTTCCCAAGCCTTGCCTTGCATTCTTTTGATTGTTTTATCAGTTCAAAACTAAACATAATTCACCCACTTTTTTATTTTATAAGCATTGCATCTCCGAAGCTGAAAAACCTGTATTTTTCTTTTACTGCTTCATTGTACGCATTCATGATATTTTCTTTTCCTGCCAGTGCGCTTACAAGCATCACCAGTGTTGATTCAGGGAGATGGAAATTTGTAATCAGACAATCCACCACTTTATACTCGTATCCCGGGAATATGAATATGTCAGTCCACCCGCTTTGTGCTTTCACAAGTCCATTTTCATCACCTATGGTCTCAAGAGTCCTGGTGCTTGTTGTTCCCACTGAAAAAACTTTAAAACCACCGATTTTTGCAGAATTTATTTTGTCTGCTTCTGTCTGTGTAAGCTCGTAATATTCAGAATGCATTTTATGTTCTGAAATAAATTCTGCCTTTACGGGTCTGAAAGTTCCAAGCCCCACATGAAGAGTGAGCCTTGCAATTTTTATTCCCTTCTCTTCGACTTTCTTTAACAGTTCATCGTTGAAGTGAAGTCCTGCAGTTGGTGCAGCAGCAGAACCGGGATTCTTGGCATAAATTGTCTGGTATCTGTTTTTGTCCTCAAGCTTTTCATGTATGTAAGGAGGAAGAGGCATTTCTCCAAGCTGGTCGAGTATTTCTTCAAAAATTCCTTCATATTGGAATTTAATGATTCTGTTTCCGTCTTCGTGAACTTCCGTTATTGTTCCTGTCAAAAGATTTTCCTTAAAAACAATTTCTGTTCCTTCTTTTGCCTTCTTTCCCGGCTTCACCAGGGTTTCCCAGCACTTGTCGTCTATTCTTTTTAAAAGAAGAAGTTCTATTACTGCTCCGGTGTCCTTTCTTGTTCCATAAAGTCTTGCAGGAAGAACCTTTGTTTCGTTTATTACAAGGCAGTCGCCTTTGTTTATATAATCAATTACATCGTAAAAATGTTTGTGCTCCACTGCTCCTGTTTTTTTATCAAGAACCAGAAGTCTTGAATGGTCCCTTTCCTTTATGGGAGTCTGAGCTATGAGTTCTTCAGGAAGGTGGTAATAAAAGTCGCTTGTTTTAAAATTTTTTTCGTTTTCTATCATTTAATTGTTACTCCAGTATAATAATGTTTTAATATCTCATCATATGTAAAGCCTTCCGCAGCCATTTCCTTTGCTCCATACTGGCTCATTCCTATGCCGTGACCCCATCCTCTTCCGTCAAAGCTGTACTGTGTTGAATTAGTATCAACTATTTTTACTCCTTCAGAGCTTATGAAGGCAAGCTTTTGTTTGTCTATTTTTTTGTTGCCTGTGCTTGTTACAGCATATTTCCCAAGCACACTTCCTGAAGAAAGAGCTTTTGTTCCGGAAGATTCTTCTTTCTCTTCCGTAATGTTATCCAGAATTCCTCTTGATGGCACTACTGCTTGATTGTCACCAGTGCTTTCTTTTTCAATAGAGTCTATGCCTGCAAAATAAAATACGCTTCCGTTTTCAATTGTAAACCATGAACTCATAAGTCCCAAAAGCAGTCTTGCATTTTCCTTCTTGTATGAAATTTCTCCATTATCAGTTAAAAATATACATTCCATTACCCTGTTATTTTCAGAAACTTCTTTTATTTCTATGCCATACAGATCCGTTACACTGTTGCCGTCAGCATTTAATCTTTTTATTATTTCTTCTTTGGCGTAAGTTTTTACCCACTGATTGTACGGTGAACCAGATTTGTCAGAATATTCATCTTCAACCCCTCTTGCATATGGTAGAGCTGCTGTCCACACATTTTCCGAATTTTCAGTGCTTCCCCCGCTTGTTGAATGATAAAACGCCTGAATGAGCTTATCGTCGTAATATATCATCTCTCCTTCAGTTTTATCAACCGCCTCGTTTGTAGAAGGCTTTTCATAGGAATATCCCCAGTAAACCTGGCTGTTTTGATTGTCCTCAAGGTCATAGCCGTATGATGAGTTAGGTCTTATGTTATAAACAGCGTAAGTTCTTGCAGCAACAGCCTGAGCCTTCAAAGACTCCATTCCCCATGAAGCTGCAATTTCATTGGGAACAACACCATACAAATAACTTTCAAGATCAACGTAATTTATTGATATGAGCTTGGACCCTTCGATAATATTAAAACCCATGGCCCCTCTGTATGGTCTTCCGTCAATTTTTATCATATTTGTATCTTCTTCATTGTTCATAGAAGAAAATCTAATGTCAAGTCCTTTTTCATACATGAAAACAATATTGCTGTAATTATCGAAAACAATAATATTTTCCAGATCTTGATAAACAACATCGCTTTCTACGCCGATGTCTGATAGTTTTCCCATGAATGCACCTGCAGTGCTTTTGTCCTTGAAGTTTCCTGCATAAACATAGTAATCTCTTCCATCGTAATATGGATAAAAATCATTGTCTATGTTATTTTCATAGTCATCAGCTGCATCTAAAGCTTCATCATATGAATCGTATGTACCGTCTAATCTTGCGTGAAAAGCCCCGAATTTAGCAGAACCTGATTCTGCTGAAGTAAGGAAGTTATAGTTTCCATCATAGTAAGAATCTATCAATATGCTTAAATTGTCACCCAGCGTAAAAATTTCTTCATCTTCCTCGTACACTGTAATATCATCGTAGCCTGCAAGATTTGCCTGCTGGTTGTAAAGCCTTGGTGACCTTATTCTCACCCTAACTGAATAATCTTCTTGTGCATAGCATGTAAAAACAATTAAAAATATCATCATTAATGTTGCAGCAGTAATTTTCTTTAACAGTTTCATAATCTACCCCTCGAAATCAATTGTCATCTGTCCAATATTTTTTTTAACTTTATTTACGTGCCTATATCCCATTTCCGTAACAACTCTTCCTCTTGGTGTACGGTTCAAATACCCAATCTGAAGGAGGTAAGGTTCATAAACATCCTCAATTGTAACTTTTTCTTCACCTATGGAAGCTGCAAGAGTGTCAAGCCCCACTGGCCCGCCTCTGTAATATTCGATTATTGTGTTAAGTATTCTTCTGTCAAGCTTATCCAGACCCATTTCATCTATTTCAAGCATTTTAAGGGCGCTGTCAGCAGTCTTTAAATCTATTTTGCCGTTGCTTTTAACAATGGCATAATCTCTCACGCGTTTTAAAAGCCTGTTGGCTATACGTGGAGTTCCTCTTGAACGCCTTGCTATTTCTTCTGCTCCGCTCTCATTTATTTCAACATTTATTATTCCTGCTGAACGAAGAACTATTTCCTTAAGGTCATCAGCATTGTAAAAATCAAGAGTACACATTACGCCGAAGCGGTCACGAAGAGGAGAAGCCAACATTCCTGAGCGTGTTGTTGCTCCTATTAATGTAAACTTTGGAAGGTCAAGACGTATGGATCTGGCAGAAGGACCCTTTCCAATTATTATATCCAGAGCATAATCTTCCAGTGCAGGATACATTATTTCTTCAACAGTCTTGTTGAGTCTGTGAATTTCATCGATGAACAAGACGTCATTTTCATTTAAATTTGTAAGTATTGCAGCTAAATCTCCCGGTCTTTCTATGGCAGGACCTGACGTAACTCTTATGTTAACGCCCATCTCATTGGATATTATATTGGCCAGCGTTGTTTTTCCAAGTCCAGGAGGTCCAGAAAGCAGCACATGGTCAAGAGGCTGATTTCTCATTTTTGCCGATTCAATAAAAATACCCAGTACTTCCTTAACTTTATTTTGTCCTATGTACTGCACAAGTCTCTGGGGTCTTAAGCTTAATTCCAGGTCCTCATCCCCGATGTTTAATGTGCTTGCAACTATTTCATTATCTCTTTCAAACATCATAATACCTGCCTAGTAATATTTTTCAATGCTTCCTTGATTATGTCGTTTTCACTCTTGCCTTCAATATCCATGGAATCAAGTGCATTTTTTGCGTCATAGGAGTTAAAGCCCAAAGAAATAAGCGCATCTAAAATATCAGATGTATCCCTGCCTGTACCAGCAATCACACTTTCTCCGGCAGGAAGGCTTTCCAGAGTTCCAACTTTGTCCTTTAGTTCAAGGATAATTTTACTTGCAGTCTTCTTGCCGATGCCCGGAACCTTTGACATTCTGTTTGCATCTTCTTTTAAAATTATTTCCTTTATGGTGTTTGTTTCATATGTTGAAAGAACCGCAAGCCCGGCCTTAGGACCAATTCCGTTAACTGTTATGAGCTTTTTGAACAAATCCATTTCATCTTGAGTCAAAAATCCGAAAAGAGCCACTATGTCTTCTCTTACGTGCATGTATGTGAGTATCATGGCATGATCCTTTTCCTTAAGTTTATTTAGGGTGGAAAAGGATGTGCTTATGTAATATCCTATGTTGTTGTTGTCAATGATTATGTAGTCAAGACCTTTTTTAGCAATTTCTCCTTTGATGTAGCTTATCATAATATCCTCCGAAGCGAGCCGTAAACCAGTATCAGTTTGTAAGTAGCTAATATTTTATATTCTGAAATTTTCTGCAAATTTAAGGGAATTGGCATGGCAAATTGCCGCTGCCAGACCGTCGGCGGCATCATCAGGCTTTGGAACCTGTTTAAGCTTTAAAATCAGTTTTACCATTTCCTGCACCTGTTTTTTTTCAGCCCTTCCGTATCCGACAGTGCCCTGTTTTATCTGAAGCGGTGTGTATTCATAAAGAGGTATATTTTTGTTAGCTGCAGCCAAGAGGTGAACTCCTCTTGATTGTGCTATTGCCATGGCTGTCTTTGTATTTTTGTTGTAAAACAATTCCTCTACTGCAACGGCCTCAGGCTTGTACATTTCAAAAAGCTCCATATACCTGTCATAGATTATTTTAAGTCTTTTGGGATATTCATCGAAGCTTGATGTTATAACAGCACCGTATTCAATTATTTCAAACTTGTTTCCAGCATAATTTACTATACCGTAGCCTGAAATGGCAAGGCCCGGATCTATTCCAAATATAATCATATGAATACCTCATTATTTATTCATAAAGCAATTATATTGTTCATTTCCAGTATGCTATTGTTTTTCATTATAGCATACATTTGTTCTGTTGTTAAGAACTTTTTACCCTTTCAAATCAGCATTTATGTAAATCTTTTTGAATAAAATTATGTTTTGCATTGTTGCAAAGTATGTTATAATTTAAAAAAACACAAACGGAGATAGATATGTTCAAGAAGGATAACAAACTTAAAAGGTTTGATTTTATACTGTTTTTTACAACAATTGCATTGTGTATTTACGGATTTATAATAATTAACAGCGCCACCATGAGCAAAGCTTCGGGAAGCGAACCATACCTTAAAACACAAATAGTCGCTTTTGCCCTTGGTTTGGGTGTGATGTTTTTTCTCGTAATGATTGATTTTGATATTTACGGAAGCTTTTACCTTCCAATTTACGGAGTATCGGTAATACTTCTTCTATACGTACTTATTAATCCTGTAAGCGCCTCTGAATGGGGTGATGTTAGAAGCTGGATTGCAGTAGGTCCTGTGGTTTTCCAGCCATCTGAACTTGCAAAGTTTGGAGTTATTATATCTGTTGCAAAGTTTATCGACATTAACAAGGACAACATCAACGAACCCGCTGTGCTTATTAAGGTGCTCGTGTTTGCTTTCTTTCCTGTTGCCCTGATTCTTATGCAGCCTGACCTTGGAACAGCATTAGTTTTCATATTTTTCATAGCAGTAATGATTTTTGTATCAGGCATAGACAGAAAATATATTATTGCAGTCATAATCCTGGCACTTATAATGCTGGTAATAGGGCTAATCTCCTTTTATTTCATAATGAAGGACTATACTCCCAACGAAGATTACAGAATAGACAGAATAGTTACGTTCTTTTATCCTGAGCTTGACCCGGAAGACACAGGTTACCAGGTAATTCAGTCAAAGACAGCCATTGGATCCGGCATGATTTACGGAAGAGGTCTTTACAAAGGAGTTCAAAATCAGCTTGGTTATCTTCCAACAAAGGAAACAGACTTCATATTTGCAGTAATAGGTGAAGAGCTGGGACTAGTAGGAGGACTTGGGCTTTTGCTCCTTTATGCGCTTTTATTGTACCGACTTATAAGAATTGCACGTCATGCTGCAAACTTATTCGGTTCCCTCATAGTAACCGGAATAACAGCAATGCTTTTGTTCCACATCTTCGAAAACATAGGAATGACCATGGGTCTAATGCCTGTAACTGGAATCCCGCTTCCGTTCATAAGCTCCGGAGGAACGTTCATGCTGGTGAACATGGTAAGTATTGGGCTTGCTCTGGGAGTTGGAATGAAACGCGGCAAAATAGACATGAACGACTTTTAGGTAATTAAGAATGAAAAATTAAGAGTTAAGAATTATGGTAGCAAGTCGGCTGTGCCGACTTGCTTTTTAAATTAAATAAAGATTTGTGCTCTGCACAAATCTTTACATTAATTCATAATTCTTCACTCTTAATTCTTAATTAAGAAAAGCAGCTTCCTCCGATGAATTCCCTTAAAATTGATGTGTTTGGAATTGCACTTTCATCATCAATTGATTTGAAATAGCTGAAAAATTTCAACAGCCTCTGCCTTTCAGAATAAAATATACTGTCTTTTTTTATTTCCTTAACAAGAGGCTCTGCGTTATTTTTTCAGGACGCTGAGCTCATAAACAAGGGCAGAGTTAAATATGGCATCTGCATTTTCCTGATGAGGAAAAATGTATTTTTCTGTTCCTTTAACAACATTATCCCAAAGTTCCATGGTCTTGTAGACATTGTTGCCTCTGTGTGTGTTGTCTCTTACAATTCGCCTTACAAGTCTCAGGTCGGAAGTTGAAATACGGTTGTGATTATCAATATTAAGCTGCGTAAGCGCACTTATGTATATTCTGAACTTATTTTTTTGAGGAATGTTTTTTGTAAGCTTGTCATTTAGACCATGAATTCCTTCAATGATGATGATGTGGTCATTTGTGAGCTTCACAGGATCTTTTGTGTATTCCCTTTTTCCTGATTTGAAGTTAAATGTAGGGATTTGAACTTCTTCACAAGCCATAAGGCTTAAGAGCTGATGGTTGAAAAGTTCAAGATCCAGGGCATCAATTGTTTCAAAATCAAATTCTCCGTTTTCATCTTTGGGAGTATGTTCCCTGTCAACAAAATAATCGTCTAAAGAAAGAGCATAAGTTTTTTTGCCATTCACTCTTAGCTGAATAGAAAGCCTCTGTGCAAATGTGGTTTTCCCTGAGGATGACGGACCTGCTATTAAAACTATTTTTATGTTTGTATCATTTGAAATTTCATCTGCAATGTAGGCTATTTTTTTCTCATGGAGCGCTTCATTGACTCTTATCATGTCGTCAATTGTATTGTTTATGATTTTTTTGTTCAAAGAACCCACATATCCAACATCCATTATCTTCCCCCAATCTTCAGCTTCTTTAAAAACTTTGGAAAGTTTCTCCTGTACAATATATTCAGGAATTTCAAAGTTGCTTTCCTTTGTGGGATAATTTAAAATGATACCTGGTGCAAAAAGTCTCAAATCAAATTCTTTAACAAATTCCGTGTTTGGAGCAATGTATCCGTAAAATGTATCATAATATCCGTCAAGTTCGCAAACTCTTATGTCTTTCTTGTCCCATTGTGTAAGAAGCTCAATTTTATCCTGCAGATTTTGTTTTTTAAAAATCTCCATTGCTTTTTCAACTTTCATGAGTCTTGTATTTATGGGTCTTTTTTGATCTATGATTTCTTGCATTCTCGTTCTTATTTCTTCAAGCAGTTTGTTGTCTACCAGATGTTTATTCTTAAGTTCCGTATAAAGACCCTTGCTTAGAGAATTTACAATGCATACGTCTATTTGGTCAAAAATGTCCTTGCACGATTTTATGTAAATCATGGTTAACGTTCTGACATAAATTCTGTTGCCATCTTTATCGCTTATATCAATGAACTCAATTTTATCGTTTTCTTTAAATTTTGCCCCCTGAAGATCCTGTAGCTTGTTGTTTACTTTTATTCCAAGATACTTTGTGTAATCATCCTTATGGATTCTTTTAAGAAGATCAAAAAGTGATTCATCCTCACCTATTTCCACTGTTTGATTTTTTTCTCCTGCAAGTATTATTTTCATGAATCCTCCTTATTGCTTCAAAATTTTCCTTTCGTCCACATCTGAAATTATTTCCATTTTGTTCAGATATTCAAGCTCACCTTCATATCCATCCAGAATAAGCTTGTAGGCATGAAGCAGCTGGTGTTTTTCATCGTCTTTCCTTCCGTATTTTTTGTCTCCTACTATAGGGTGACCTATGGAAGACAAATGCGCTCTTATCTGATGCGCTCTTCCGGTTTCAATTTCTATTTCAAGCCATGTGAAATTTCCTTCAGTTTTTAAAGGATGAGCATTTGTAATTACCAATTTGGCATTTTCCTTTTGTTCTTTCACTATTCTTACCATGTTTCTTGATTCATCCTTTATGAGGTAATCCTTTAGCTCAATATCCTGTTTCATGATGCCGTGAACCTTGGCCTTGTAATATTTTTTAATTGCTCTTTCCCTTATTGCCTTGTTTGTCTGTTTTAAAGCATCATAGTTTTTAGCTGCAATCACAAGTCCTGATGTATTCTTGTCAAGCCTGTTGCACACTGCCGGCTTGAATGTAAAGCTTATGTTTTCTTCCTTTGCATCAAGATACATTTTAATTTCATCAACCAGATTGACATCACTTGTTTCATCAGGCTGAGAGCTTAATCCTATGGGTTTATTTACAACAAGAATATTATCGTCCTCATAAACAGGAACGAAATGTATGTCAGTTTCAATCAAACTTTTTTTCTCCCTGAATTTGTCAATTGTTTCATCGGACAAATAAAGCTGGACAAGGTCATCTTTTTTAAGAACCTCCTCAGGCTCTGCCTTCAAATTGTTCAATTTAATGTTTTTCTTTCTTAGCATTTTATATATAAATGACTGGTTTGCCTTATTGAGATACTTTTTCAGAAATCTGTCAAGTCTTTGTCCTTCTTCATTTTTAGTTATTAATATTTCTTTCATATTTTCTCCAATTGGTTATTTTTTAAGTATCTATATATTATACCAATAACATCTACTATAGCAAGCAATTTTAAATTATTCATTAGCTCTATTTCTTCTTCGAACATGAAATTTTTAAACCCAGAAATAATTACATGTTTTTGGTTATTGTAAATCAGCCATTTTTGTGTTAAAATGTTAGTTACTTGATAATAAACAAGGAGTGACTGATGAAAACAATAATAAATGCAATAAGAGACTTTATATATAATATTACCGACTACGGTTTAATAATAGTAGTAATTGTTGTAATGGCATTAATATTAGGATGGAGATTTGATATTTTATTTAACAGAGGAATCGAAAAAAACGCAATTTCTGATTTGCCTCAGATTATTGCAGAAGAAGAATATAACAATTCAAAAAACCCCCAAACACCAGAAGATCCTGATGATGCTGAAAGCCCTGAAAAACCAGCAGGTGAAACACCTGACACACCTGACACCCCTGCCCCAAGCGGACTTATAGCAACAGTTGAAATTCCTGAAGGCTCTTTTCCTTCAAGCATAGCTAAAATACTTCAAAGTTCAAATCTTATTAGCGACACCAACGAATTTTTAAACAGATCCGTAGAACTTGGACTTGATACAAAACTTAGAAGCGGTACATACGAAATTGAAGTTGGTACAAGCCTGGACGATATAATTAAAATAATTGCAAACGCATATTAAAATAAAAGAAAGGAGCCATATGGCTCCTTAATATTTTTGATTTACATAATAGTCTATTACTGATTTTTTCCTTTCAGCTAAAAACACATTTTCTTTTTTCAGAACATCTAAAAGCCACAGGGATTTTGAATGCAGCACTGCATATTCATAATCCTTCAGAACTATCTCATAAAGCTTTCCTTCCAGAGCAGATGATTCCATCTTAATAAAATATGATTCCACATTTTCATAATGAAGGTATCTTAACAGTCTGAAAGATGTTTTATCCTTTTCATTGTAGTAATAATCTGCTTCTTCCAGATACTTGCTGTAAAAACTGATGTGCTTTCCTTTATCCTTTATTTCCTGAGCTATCATTCTGTGATACTTAGCAAGCATGTTGTAGTACTGGTAATTATACATCCCCTTTTCAAAGCTGTCTATTCGTTGAAAAGGCTTTATGTTCTTTTCAAGCATGTATCTGTAGTTTAAATCCAGATATTCCTTTTTGCTTATATCACCATTCATGTGCTGAATGATAAGCATATCTCTGTGTTCAAAGAATTCATCAAATATTGTCTTGTTTGGTTTAAAATAATTCATAAACTCACTCTTTCTAATTGTCTACATGTATTCTAACAGATGCTGAAACTTTTAGCAAGAGCAATTAAAAGCAAGAATCATCCATAAATGAGAAATAAAAACCACCGGCAAGCCGGTGGATATTTTCTATGCTATTACTTTATCTCTCAATGTTTCTGGAATATCATTCATTTCATGATTTACACTCATGATAAAATTAACATTAAACTTTTCTGCTAAAAAATTAAGTCTTTCAACAATTTCTTCTAAATTTTCCATTCCGGACTGAGCAATCTTATATAATCCATCTATGTAAACCTGTTCCACATCATAATCTGTCGCAATTAAACCGCATACGAAGCCTTGAAACTGATCGGCATTTGTTAATCCAAACTCTTTCGTATTTATGTATCTTATTCTGTAATCCAAATCAAATATGTGCCTGTTGTTAGCTTCCAAGAAAACCATCTTTCCCTGTATACTATCCATAGTCTTGTTTGCCATTTCAATCATTCTCATCGTTTTTCCACTTCCGCTGTGACCGCAAACCAATTGAACCATAATAATCACACTCCTATTTTTATTTGTTTGAATAAAGTTAATTACACGTATATTGTACCACAAATTGAAAATGTTTACACTACTTATTTTTACATTTTATACTTTTTTTGCAGCTGAAATTTTCCCTGGTACCTGTTTTCTGTTTCCATTTTGTCTAGTATTTCATCTTTTATTTTCCACCAGCTCATCCCCCAGTTTACAAACAGCGAATCTTCTTTGGGTGCCCTACCAACCAGTCTTTGAACCGCCACATTGGCACTTAAGTGTTCAAGAAAAACGATGACTCTTTCTACATATTCGTCTTTAGTAATTACCTTTATATCTCCATTTTTATACATTCTTCCCATTTCTGTGTTTTCCATTATATAAAGAGAATGAACTTTCACCTGGTCTATGCCGAGCACTGACAATATCTTTGCTGTTTCTACAACATCCGTCATATCATCACCGGGAAGATTTAATATGACATGAGCACATATTTCAAAACCGAATTTTTTTATTCTTACTGCAGCGTCAATAAATTCCGCCAGCGTGTGTCCTCTGTTTATAGCAATCAGTGTGTGGTAATTAACAGTCTGAAGCCCAAGCTCTATAGAAATGTTTATTCCGCTTTCCTTCATAAGTTCATAGAGAAATTCAAGGTACTGGTCAGGAACGCAGTCAGGCCTTGTGGAAACTGATATTTCAACTATGTCTTCAATGACAGCTTCACGTATGTAATTTTTGAATTTTTCAAACTCCAGGTATGTGTTTGTGTAGTTTTGAAAATATGCAATAAATTTTTTTGCTTTATATTTTTTCTTAATATATTCCATGTTCGTCCTGAGCTGTTCTTTGACACTCATGGAATTGTCCAGCATTTCAAAGCCAGTTCCTACTTCTGCACAAAAAGTGCAGCCGCCGTATCCTAATGTGCCGTCCCGGTTTGGACATGTGCAGGGAATATTAACAGGAAGTTTGTATACTTTTTCCTTGTATTTTTCTTTTAGATAATTTGAATATTCATTATATTTGATCATTTTTTTCCTTTGTTTAAATTTAAATTTTGGATATTAATCATATTATAAATAATTTAACCTTTTTAATCAATTGTTGTTTAATATTTTTCTTTATTGCCATGAAATAAACCAAATTATTTTATTATTTTTGCAAATAATAAGTGAACAAATAAATTTTAGGAGGTATTTAAATGCACATAAAAGAAGGCATAATTCCAACAGTGCTTGGAACAGTAGTAACTGCAACCGGAATAGCTTTGAAAAATAGTAATAACAATCTGCCTGAATCCTATACTAATGGTATTATAGGTTTCGGTTTAGCCCACATTACATTGGGTTCTGTAGAAATGATAAGTCAGAACATGCAGGGTAAAAACGTCATGGACAAAATGACAAAAGCAGTAGGAATTGGACGCTTTTCCTAATAGCAATAAAAAACATGCCTATTGGCATGTTTTTTGATTATGCGAAAATGACGTAAAGAAGCGAATACAAGCCGGCTACTCCAATTAAAATATAGATTATTCTTCCTATTTTGCTGTTCCAGCCTCCAAATAAATTTTCAACTATATCAATTTTTGCTATTCCGTACAAACCCCAGTTCAACGCTCCTATAATAATAAGAATTGATGCTATTGCAGCTATTATTTTCATAATTCCTCCTTGTTTTTAATACAATGTTATTACATTATATTTTGAGCTTGGAAGAAATATGTACAATCTCTTATATTTTTGTTAATTTGTTATTTTATTTCAAATACTTCCGAAAGAACATAGTAAACTCCCGAATTGTTGTTGTCATACTTTGATATTAATTTTGAAGCTTTTTTGCATTCCTCTGTTCCATTTTTCATGGCAATTCCCAGTCCTGCATTTAAAATGAGCTCAATGTCGTTATTGTCGTCACCAATGGCTAAAATTTCATCATTCTTGATGTTGATGTCATTTACATATTTCTGAAGTGCCTTCCACTTGCAGCCTTCATTGTGCAGAAACTCAAGAAGAGCCCTCTGGCTTATGTTGCGGTTGCATATGGTATTGTACTCGCCTTTGTTTAACTCCATCATTTCAAGACTGAAATCAGAAAGCTTGCTGTATTCATCAAAATAGCATACAGAAAGAATATTTTTCAAGTTGTCAGTTTCAAATTTTTTGAGCCTTGCTCTGGGATAGTCTTTTTTTATGTAGCCCAGATATGCTTCTTCATAGTTTTCACGTTCATAGATAAGATCGTAGCCATTTTTATATTCATCCACGTGCACAACAGGATTAAGACCTCTTTTAATTCCTGCATCATATATTTTTTTAAACGCTGCAGCATCCAGATAGTTTTTACGAAGAAGCTCATCATTGTTAGAACGTCTGATTATTGCCCCGTTGTTGGCAAGTATAACAGGAGAAATATTTTTAATCTTATCAGTGAGACCTTTTGCCATATAATAATTTCTGCCTGTTGCAATTGTTATAATCACTCCGCTTTTGTATAGTTCATTTAAAATGCGGATATTTTTTTCGCTTATTTGTTTGTCTTCATCTAAAAGAGTTCCATCCAGATCCAGTACCACCATTTTGTATTTCATAATATCATCTCCATTTTAATTATACAATTAAAACAGAAATTTGTATATAGACGACATATTGTTATTTGTGTTTCAATGCAGTGCAATACCGACATTGATATTACTCAAAAAAAAGGACTGGATTCTGCATAACAGATTCCAATCCTTATTGCTTATTATTTTATTAATTCAGCATGTGTGAAGTCCCACTTGTTTGTCAATGTGAGTTCTACACCTTCAACCTTAGATGAGTCTACTATTGTTGTAAATGTATAGTAGTAAATTGGTGCTACAACCATGTTGTTCATCAATGAATCTTCAGCTGCCTTTAAAGCTGCATCTCTGTCTTTGCCTGAAGTTACAAGTGATTGAGAAATTGCATCTTCAAATTCTTTTTGTTCAGGGTTCAGAGTTTTGTCATGTGGTGCTCCGTTAGGTTCTTCAGCATATCTCCACTGAGGATCGTTGTTTCCTGAAGCTACTGTGAACAAGTCAAGCATAGTCATTGGGTCGCCGTAGTCTCCTAACCAGCCGCCTCTAGCCATCATGTACTCGCCTGCTCTTCTAGTTTCCTGGAATACTGCCCAGTCTTGGTTAAGAAGTTCTACGTCTACGCCAAGATTTTGTTTCCACATTCCTTGCAATGCTTCAGCAATTTTCTTGTTGTTTTCATTTGTGTTGTACAGGAATGTAATTTTTGGAAGTCCTTTTCCATCTGGATATCCAGCTTCAGCCAACAATGCTTTAGCTTCTTCTACATTTGCTTTTGTTGGGTCAATTCCGTATTCAGGTGCTGGCATTCCGTTTGCATCAAGAGGTCTGATGTCAGATCCGTCTGAGAAAATCATACCTGAAGGTATAAATCCAGTTGCAGGAGTCTGTCCGCCTTTAGTAACCTGCTCAACAAATTGTTTTCTGTCGATTGCAAGTGAGAATGCTTTTCTGATTCTAACATCTTTGAACACTTCATTGTCAACGTTGAAGTTAACATAGTAAGTTCCGATATGTGGATAGATTACAAAGTTTGGATCTTCTTTTTGAAGTCTTGGAATCTGTTCAATAGTGATGCTGTCAAGAATCTGGATTTCTCCGTTTTCATAACCGTTAAGAGCTGTTGTTCCTTCAACGATCATAAGACCTTTGATACCTGCAAGTTTAACATTTGCTGCATCCCAGTAGTTTTCATTTTTAACCATTGTTATGTGAGAACCTGTCTGGTATTCAGTCATTTTGAAAGCTCCGTTAGAAATGCAAGTTGCAGGATTCTTTTCCCAACCTTCGCCGTTAGCTTCAACTATGTCTTGTCTTACTGGCATGTAAGTATAGAATGAAGTCAAGCTTAAGAAATAAGCAACAGGGAATTTCAGGTTAACTTCCAATGTCTTGTCATCAAGTGCTTTAACGCCTATTTGATCGATAGTTCCAGTTCCGTTGAAATATTCAGCTCCGCCTACTAAGTAAGTAGTTACAAGGAATGAATAGTCAGATGCAACTGCAGGGTCACATGCTCTTTTCCAAGCATATTCGAAGTCTTTAGCTGTTACAGGCTGTCCGTCAGACCATTTCAAACCATCTCTTAAATGGAATGTATAAGTTTTTCCATCATTTGTTATATCCCAAGATTCAGCTGCAGCAGCTTCTATTCCTTCAGAAGTTTCTTTAGTCAAACCTTCGAACATATTTTGAATAATGTGTCCGCCGTCAGCTGCGCTGTTTAATGTTGGGTCCCAAGTTTCAGGGTCAACTGCGATGTTCCATACAAGATAATCTTCTTCTCCAGCTGGTGTTTCTGCTGCTGGTGTTTCTTCTGCCGGTTTCTCTTCAGCTGGTGCTGGTTCTTGTTTAGCACAGCCTACTGATATAGAGAATACCATTGCAAGTACGAGCAATAATGATAATACTCTTTTTAACATAAAATCCCTCCAAAAAAATTATGTATTTGCAGGTAATCGTTACCTGCATTTTATATTATCACCCTTTTTCGGCAATATGTCAAGAGTTACTCTTTTCACATTACCGTAAGGGCTAAATATCAATTATTTATCCAGAAGATGGCAAGCAACGAAATGTTCGCCGCCGATATCTCTGAGAATCGGGTCTTCTTCTTTACATCTTTCTGTTGCATACTTGCATCTTGTTCTGAACTTGCATCCTGAAGGAGGATTTACAGGGCTTGGAACATCCCCTTCAAGCACAATTCTCCTGGAAGCTTCTGCTATGTCAGGATCAGGTATAGGAATTGATGACAAGAGTGCCTGAGTATAAGGATGAACAGGGTTCCTGTACAATTCCTTGCTAGATGCAACTTCAACCAGACTTCCAAGGTACATAACACCAACTCTGTCAGAAATGTGTTTAACCATTGACAAATCATGAGCAATGAACAAATAAGTGAGACCTCTTTGCTCCTGCAAATCTTCAAGCATGTTTACAACTTGTGCCTGAATGGAAACATCAAGAGCTGATATAGGTTCATCACATATAATGAATTCAGGATCAACAGCCAAGGATCTTGCTATTCCTATACGCTGTCTTTGTCCACCTGAAAACTCATGAGGATAACGGGCAGCATGGTCCTTGTTAAGTCCTACAGTATCCAAAAGTTCAAATATTTTTTCTTGTCTTTCATGTCCGTGAGCCAGGTTGTGAATGTCCATAGGTTCTCCGATAATGTCAGCAACAGTCATTCTGGCATTCAAAGAAGCATATGGGTCCTGGAAAATCATCTGCATTTTCTTTCTGTAAGGCATGAGCTGTTCTCTGTTCATGCCTGCAATGTCAACGCCGTTGTAAAGAATTTGTCCGGCTGTTGGCTCATAAAGCCTCAATACAGTCCTGCCTGTTGTTGACTTTCCGCAACCTGATTCTCCAACCAGTCCTAATGTTTCTCCTTTTTTGATGTAGAATGAAACATCGTCAACTGCTTTTGTTATTTCATAGTGTTTCTTTATAATCCCTTTATTCTTGAAAAAATGTTTTTTCAGGTTCTTAACTTCAACCAAAATATCATTTTTGTTATTTTCCAATTTTTACTCCCCCCTTCAATAGTTCATATTTTTCATTTTTTGGTGCATCAGGGTGAAGTAACCAGCACATAGATTCGTGCTTTCCGTCTTCTGACTTGAAATACGGAGGCTGTTGTGTATTGCAAATGCGCATTGCATATTCGCACCTTGCATAGAACGGACATCCTGTAGGAGGATTTAATAAATCCGGAGGAGTTCCTGGTATTGGTATCAACCTTTGTTTTTCGTCAGAAGCAACCTTTGGTATTGATTTTAACAATCCCATTGTATATGGATGTCTAGGTTCGTAGTAAATGTCTCTGATGGAGCCCTTTTCCATTATAAGACCTCCGTACATAACCACTACTCTTGAACATACATCAGCAACAACTCCCAAATCGTGAGTGATTAACATTGTGGAAGTGTCAAGTTTCGCATTCAAACTCTTCATAAGATCAAGTATCTGAGCCTGAATTGTTACGTCAAGCGCAGTTGTAGGCTCGTCTGCAATCAAAAGCTGAGGTTGACATGACAATGCAATTGCTATCATGGCTCTTTGTCTCATACCGCCTGAAAATTCATGAGGGAAATTGTGAATTCTCTTTTCAGGGTCAGGTATATTAACTAGTTTCAGCATTTCCAATGATCTTTCATGAGCTTCTTTTCTTGATAACTTCTGGTGTTTCATAATTGCTTCAGCAATTTGATCACCAATTGTGTAAACCGGGTTTAATGATGTCATAGGGTCCTGGAATATCATTGCTATTTCATTTCCTCTTATAGCCATCATGTCTTTGTTTGTTTTGTTAACTAAATCTTCACCGTTAAACAGAATTTCTCCGCCTACAATTTTTCCTGGATAAAGAAGAAGCTTCATTATAGAAAGAGATGTAACGCTCTTTCCGCTTCCTGATTCTCCAACTATTCCTATTGACTCACCTTTTTCAACATCAAAACTTATGCCTCGTATTGCTTTTACTTCGCCTAAGTGAGTGAAAAAAGATGTTCTTAAGTCTTTAACTTCTAATAATTTATCTGACATTTTTTACACCTCACTTTACTTTCTTTGTTTTGGGTCAAGAGCATCTCTCAGACCATCGCTGAACAAATTAAATGCCAATATAGTTATAGATATTGCAAGTGCCGGCAAGAACAACTGATAAGGATACGTCATGTATGTCAGCAATGCATCGTTGCAAAGTGAACCCCAAGAAGCCTGTGGAGCTGAAACTCCCAAACCAACAAAGCTAAGGAAAGCTTCTGTAAATATTGCGCTTGGTATTTGCATTGTAGCTGAAACCATTATAGGTCCCATCATGTTAGGAACAAGATGTCTTAACATTATTCTTTTTGTTGAGGCGCCTAAAGACTGTGCTGCAAGCACAAATTCCTGTTCCTTAAGACCAAGAACCTGTCCTCTTACCAATCTTGCCATTGAAAGCCAGTAAGTTATACTAAGTGCTATGATAATCGGCATCATACCATTTCCCATAACAACCATGAGCAATATAACATATAAAAGTGTTGGAATTGCACTGATAACATCGACTACACGCATCATTATGTTGTCAGCCTTGCCTCCAACATAACCTGCAATACCACCGTACAAAACTCCTATAATAAGGTTTACAAATGCTGCAACAAAACCTACTATTAATGAAATACGACCTCCGTGGAGAATTCTTATAAACATGTCTCTTCCAAGGTTGTCCGTTCCTAAAATATAAGTTTTGTTATGAACTCTGTCAACAGGATTTAATATTTCATCTCCAGCTTTGATCTCAACTTTCTTTGCATTGTCCAAATTGAACTTTGCTTCTGTAAGGTCTATGGAAGGATCTTTCTTTGCTTTCTTTTCCAAATTCATGTATTCAACTTTTGCATTGAAGTAAGGGCTGTAGTCAACTATTACCTCTTGCCCGTTGAAATCATAAATATATCGTTTATTAGCTGTATCGTCTTTTACCAGAGGATGCTTCTTAAGCAATGTTCCGTCTGACGTAACATCAATGAGGTAATACTCACCGTTCATATAAAAATAGCTGCCGTCAACTTCATAAATGTCCATCATTATTCCGATGTTTGCAAAATCCAATATTTGACTTTCAAATGTTATGGGATAAAACATAGGAACAAATACGCAGGCCAGTATGACAATTACAATTGCCACTAACGATACCATTGCAACTTTGTTTTCCTTAAGTCTTCTTTTTACATCCTGCCAAAATGTAAGACTTTGTCTCGAAACCTTCTCCGCATCTTTTTCATGCTTCTCCAGAGGTGTCCACATGTCAGGAGACATTTTAATATTTTCCATTTATTATATTCCTCCTAATCATATTTTATACGCGGATCAATAAACACATAAAGTACGTCCACTATCAATGTGGCTATTACTATAAATATTCCAAAGAATACAGTAATACCCATAATCAATGTATAGTCTCTGTTAGTTATGCTTGTTGTAAACAATGATCCTATTCCTGCAATACCAAATACCTTCTCTACAACAAATGAACCAGTTATCAAGCTGGCAATCATAGGTCCAAGGTAAGTAACTACCGGTATCAATGCATTTCTAAGTGCATGCTTTATAATAACAACGCCTTCAGACAAACCCTTTGCTCTTGCTGTTCTAATATAATCCTGCTGCAAGACATCAAGAACTGATGTTCTTGTAAGTCTGGTTACGTATGCAAGCGAAAACATACCAATGCACAGTACAGGACCTATATAATGCTTCCATGTGCCGGCTCCGAAGGACGGAACCCACCCTAATTTTCTGTTAAACACATAAAGGAACAATGTTGCAAAAACGAAACTTGGGACTGTCGCTCCCAGCGTTGAAACAATCATCATTACTCTGTCTGGAATTTTATTCTGCTTAAGTGCAGATATTATTCCAGAACCAATACCCGCAACTATTATGAAAAGCGAAGACCATCCACCTATTTTCAATGAATACGGGAATCCATCGGCAATAATCCTGTTTGTTGTAAGTCCTATCTTTTGGAAGGAAACACCAAAATCACCATGAGTATAATTTTTTAAATAAGTTAAATATTGTTCAATTAAAGGCTTGTCTAAACCATATTTAGCCTTAACCGCTGCTTCAACCTCTGGCTGCAAAGCCTTTCCCATGGACATAGGATCCCCTGGGATGCTGTTCATCAGAATAAAGGTCAAAGTCATGATAAACCATATAGTAATTATTGCTGAAATAATTCTTTTTACTATATATTTTGCCACTTTATTTTCTCCTCTCTTAACAAAATGTTTAAATAATTATATCATAAATATTTTACAATTACAACAGATTTATTTATATGCCAGTTTTGTTTAAATATGTAAGAAATCGTTTTTCCTGACTGGGATAACGCTTTTATTTTCAATTATTTACTGCATATTTTGGTTTTTAAAAACAAAATCCAATTGTTTATTTATACATTTTATGAGTGTTTTACTAAAAAAAACAAGCTTGTTTATTACATTCATAAAGCATTTTTTGTAATCAATGTAAAAACATGGCTTGCTTTTTTTTACAAATTTTTCTCAATCAAATACATAATATTATTAATTGTCGAAAAATTTGAGCAAATGGTATTTGCAATTTTATTTTACTTTTTCTAATATCTTGCACAGTAATTTGTAAATATTTCCAGTGGATTTTATGCTTACATGCTCGTTTGGAGAATGAGCATCACATGCGTCAGGGCCCATGGAAATGGCATCAAGACCTGGTATTTTGCCCATGAGAAGTCCGCATTCAAGTCCTGCATGTATTGCACTTACAACAGGTTCTTTTCCAAACATTTCTTCATATGTCTCTACACATATATCTCTTATTTTCGATTGTTTTGCGTATTCCCATCCCGGGTACATGGCACCTGTTTCGCATTCCACAGACAGTGCTTCTCCAAGCTGCTTCATTGCAGGGATAAATCCATGTGTGAGCAGTGTTTCCACTGAACTTCTTGCATGGCAGTGAAGATACACGTAATCTTCTTTTGTAGTAACCACCCCAAGATTGTTGGAGCTTATTACAAGATCTATTGCAGTACTTCTTGACAAAACGCCTGTTGGAATCAGATTTATGGCTGAAACTATTTTATTAAAGAGATTTTTTTCAAGAGGATATGATTCTATGCCCATGTCTTCCAATACTAATTCAACTGAAGGATCAGCAAAGGCATATTCGTTCTTAAGAGTTTTATTCCACAATTCTATTATATTTTTTACCTGATCAATATATTCTATATTTATGATTGCATAAGATTCTCTTGGTATGACATTTGTTTTTGATCCGCCTTCTATGCTTACAAGTTCCACATAATCAAACAAATCACGAAGTACTCTTGCCAATACTTTGTTGGCATTACCCCTTTCCTTGTCAGCGTCAACTCCCGAATGTCCTCCTAAAAGACCCTTTACCATTAGTTTGTATGCTTTGTTTTTTACATTGTGATGCGATACAGGTATTTTAAACACAACTTCGCATCCCCCAGCACAGCCTGCAGTGAAAACTCCTTCCTCTTCACTGTCAAGATTTAATAAATACTTGCTTTTAAACAATGTGCCATCAACATTATGGGCACCTGTCATACCTTTTTCTTCATCGGTTGTTATAAGCACTTCCAGTGCAGGATGCTTTAATTCTTCTGATTCAAGAACAGCAAGACACATGGCTACAGCAATTCCGTTGTCAGCTCCCAATGTTGTTTCTGTGGCGTAAATATGATCGTCAATAATTCTAAGTTTCAACGGATCTTTTTCAAAATCATGGATAACGTTTTCATTTTTTTCACAAACCATATCCATATGACCCTGAAGCATTACTGCCGGTGAATTTTCATAGCCTTTTGTTGCTGGCTTTTTTATTATAATGTTCAGATTTTTGTCCTGAATTACTTCCCAACCTTTACTTTTAGCCAAGTTTAAAAGATAGTCGGATACTTGTTTTTCATTTCCTGAACCCCTGGGAATCATTGATATTTCTTCAAAATAATAAAACACTCTTTCAGGTTCAAGACCTTCTAAAACTCTTTCCATAAATACCTCCAAAAATTTTATTATTATTTCATTGAATTATTAAAGTTGGAAATATTGGAACTCCAATATTTCCTTCCTCTAATTCTTAACTCTTAACTTTATTCCACTTTTCCCACTCTGTTGAATGGGAAGAATCTGAACAATACTTTTCCTATTATCTTGCTTTCATTAATATAGGGGTTTTCCCAGTACCTTGCATCATAGGAAATAGGTCTGTTATCCCCTAGAAAGAAGTAAGAATTATCAGGTACTTTGAAAGTTTTAGCTTCACCTTCCCATTTAACGGCATATGGCTCATCAATTTTCTCATTGTTTACATAGACTTCGCTGTTTGAAGTTACTTCTACTACGTCTCCTGGAAGGCCTATAAGTCTTTTAACAAGTCTCTTGTTGTCAAGTTCTTCTGATTTGAAAACAAGAATATCTCCCCTGACAGCATCTTTAACATCAAACAGTTCATTGACATAAAGCCTGTCACCGGGTATTATGGTATCTTCCATAGAACCGGTGGGCACTGTAACCAATATGAATACGAATTTATTCAGAAATAACACAATAACTAGAGCAATTGCAATCGGCACAACCCACTCTTTAATAAAATACTTCATTTTTATTTTTACCTTTCTTAATACTATATTACTGCTGCAAATTGAAATTAATTTAATATTTTTCCGACTAAATATTTTCGATTTATGCGAAGAAATATGTACTGAAGCTTACTTTAATGCAATGATTCCGTAAATTCAAGCCGAAAGAATATAACTTTTCATTCAACGATATTTACTGAAGTATGTCATTAAAAATTCTTAAAAAGTTTCCGCCTATTACAAGTTTAGCATCTTCTGTTGACATTCCTCTTTTCAACAGCTCTTCTGTAAGCAAAACAGCATCCTTGTGAGAATCGAGGCTGTCACTGTTGTGAGGTTCAAATTTGAACTTCAGTTCGCTGTCATAATAGCTGTTGCACAGGTCAAATCCATAACCTACGTGTCTTGGTCCAACAAGCTCAACCATGTATTCGATGTGGTCAGCAAGCTTTTTAATAGGATCTTCGCCTTCCTTTACTCCTGCTATATTTTTATATGCATTAATCCCTATTACACCGTTTCTTTCAGCAATAACTTTAATTTGTTCATCTGTTAGATTGCGCATTCTCCCGTGAAGACTTCTTGCACATGAATGGGAAGCTATAAAGGGCTTGTTTGTAAATTTCACAACATCCCAAAATCCTTCATCATTTAAGTGGCTCACATCAATCAGCATGTTCATTTCTTCCATTTTACGAACAACCTCAACGCCAAACTTTGTGAGTCCTCCCTTTTGTCCTTCTTCCACAGGGTTGAAGCTGCAGCCGTCAGCAACAAAGTTTCTTCTGCTCCACACAAGACCTGCCGCCCTCAATCCAAGCTCATAAAAAATTCTTAAAAGACCTAAGTCCTTTCCAATGGGCTCTAATCCTTCGAACGATAAAATTATCCCAATCTTGTTTTCTTTGACTGCTCTTTGGAGGTCATTATTGTTCTTGATTAAAAACACTTCATCCTTGCATGATTCCACATCTTCCATGATGGCACTGATTTGCCCCAGAGCAGTCTTGAGTCCCAACTCTGGCAAAAACATATCATCTATATACAAAGATGAAACAATTACATTAAATCCGCCTTTTTTAAAATTATCAAGGTATCTATTTTTAATTACTTCTTTTTCTCCGGCTAAAAATCTGTTGTATATTTCCCCCGCCAGGTCCAGGTGGGTATCAACAACTACATTGTTTTCATGCAAATTCAACGCTGTTTTATAAAAATCCATTTCCCTCTCCTTTTACCAGTATTAATTCCATTATAAATAGTTTAAAAATATTTTACAAGCTAATTTTCATAACAGTTAAAACTCTATGGGTTCTGACTCATTGTAAGATGCTTCAAAGTCTGCCTTCCGGCTTCCGTTATAAGCGTGCCGCTTCTTCCTTTGTAGATTTCAGCCATGGAAAACTTTTCAAGATTTATCAGAATAGTCCTTATTTCCTGCTCGCTTATGAATACTCCTTTTTTCTTTGCATCTTCTGATATGCTTCTTCTTCCAAGCCTCTTGTTGCTTAAATGCCCCTTTTCAAGCTCATCCAGAACAAAAATGTACTTTCTTATGTTGTTTCCTGCTGTCTCTAAAAACTCAACCATTACATCCTGCAAGGGCCCTTCATCTTCGTTTCTGAAGTAGTCGTGCATGTCAAAGGGAAGGTCCTTTAAATCTATTGTGTCCAATTCAAGATTCACAAGATATTCAATGCAGTTTCTAAGTTCTCTTACATTTCCGCTCCAGTCATATTCTATAAGCATTTCTTTTGCAGCATCAGTAAAGGAGAAATTGCTTTTAAACCGTTTAATTATGTATTCGGCAAGAAACAATATGTCTTCTTTCCGATCCCTAAGAGGCGGAATTTTAAGAGGCAATACATTTAATCTGTAAAACAGATCCTGCCTGAAATCACCTTTAGCCACAAGTTTTTTTATGTCCTTGTTTGTAGCTGCAATTACTCTTATGTCAACATCTATGAGTCTGTCTCCGCCAATCCTTACAATTTGCCTTTCCTGCAGCGCCCTTAATAGCTTCACTTGAAGATTCATTGGCATTTCAGTTATTTCATCAAGAAACAATGTTCCCTTGTGAGCAAGCTCAAACAGTCCAGGTTTTCCTCCTTTTCTTGCTCCTGTAAAAGCGCCTTCCTCATATCCGAACAATTCGCTTTCAAGAAGATTTTCTGGGAATGCTCCGCAGTTAACCGCAACAAACTGATACTTTTTTCTTTTTGAATTGTTGTGGATGGCCTGAGAAAAAAGTTCTTTGCCTGTTCCTGTTTCTCCAGTAACAAGTATTGATGAATCTGATTTAGACATTCTTTTTGCAATACTTTTGCATTCGTTGATCAAATTGCTTTTTCCTATGATATCGTCAAAATTGTACTTGGCATTGTGACCGTGGCCTATGAGCTGACGTCTTAATA
The DNA here is from genome assembly GCF_000309315.1 of Sedimentibacter sp. B4. NCBI lineage: Bacteria > Bacillati > Bacillota > Tissierellia > Sedimentibacter > Sedimentibacter sp. B4. The sequence goes on along the minus strand of NZ_CANG01000020.1, from coordinate 3,286 downwards.
TGTGTTCCTGTTTTTCCATATCCACATATTTTCTTATGATCGCAACAGCTCCATAAAGCTTGCCTGAATGCCTGATTGGGTTTACTGTGGCAACAACATCATATCCGTTTATTTTCACCAGCTTTTCTTCTTCGGACTTCATGGTTTTAAGCACATGTTCAAAGGGGATTTGTTCAAATAATTTTATTCCGTCCTCGTTTATGACCTGTTCGTCCTCAAGTCCGATTATTTTCTTGGCATTTTCATTGTACAAAAATACATTTCCGTCAAATCCGATTCCTATTACCCCTGCATCAATGAACTGAAGAAGTATTTCAAGCTGACTTTCTCTGCTGTTTGTCAGTCCAAGAATTTTTAAAAGTCCCACATTTGATGGCTCTATTTCCTCATATGTTCTTATGATGTCCTGTTTGTCGAGCAAAGGAAACAAATCAAACCTGTCTCCCAAATCAAGTATGGAGTTTATATCAAGAAGACTGTTGCCTATGTTGACAATATTTTTCACGTCTTTAGGAACAAATGCAGTCTGCCCAAGAATTATTGCAGTCTTGTCATGCATTTTATTCCTGTCGATGTTCCAGTAGGACTGAAGCTTAATATGCCTAACTCTCAACTGATACAACACAGTTATTATCTGTTCAGACATTTCAGGACTTTCGTCAATAAGAACAACCTCGGTGCCCGGCTCAATATTTCTAATAAGGTCCATTCCCGATTTAGAAATTGTTCTTGTTGCAAAAATAAGCCCGGCTTCCTTGCTTATGTTGTTTTTTATTTTTTCGAACATGTCAAAAGAAGGCACGAGTATAACATCTGCCTCTATGGTATTCTTCATGTCCAAATCATCAATGCATATTTTATTAACAATTATGTTGTCTTGAAACAAGCTGATTATTTGTTCGTAATAGGAGTTCACCGATTCCACGCTGTAACTTACTATTGCCAATGTCTTCTTCATATATTCTCCATATTCAACTGAAAAAAATTAGGCATAGGCCTAATTTTATCAATTTTTAATTATCATTATTTCTTTAGAAGCCTTATTTAAAACTTCATTGCCTTTTTCTGTAACAGCAACTATATTTTCAATGCGCATACCAAATTTTCCTGCCATATAAATGCCGGGCTCAATACTGAACACCATGCCTTTTTCAAGTTTTCTTTCATTGCTCTTCTTTATGTCCGGAGCTTCATGAACGGAATATCCTATACCATGTCCAAGCCTAGTGAAGAAATAATCTCCATAGCCTGAATTTTGTATTATTTCTCTTGCAGCTCTATCAACATCAGGAATGTATGCTCCATTGACAGCAGCCTTTTCACCTGCTTCTTGAGATGCTCTGACTATTTCATAAACGTGTCTTTCTTCTTCTGTAATGTCTCCCACAAACACGGTCCTTGACATGTCTGCGCACATGTCTTTGTACTTGCAGCCCCAATCAAGAACAATAACGTCTTTTTCCTGAATAACTCTCTGGTCGCTGTTGTAGTGAGGATATGAGGAGTTAGGTCCAGAGCACACCATTGTGAATCCTTCATCAGCACCATTTTCTTTGAAAATTTCATTCATTTTTCTTGCAATGTCAGCTTCCTTGATGCCGGGCTTTATGAATTTCAAAAGCTCTAAGTAAGATTCATCAGTTATTCTTGCTGCGGTTCTTAAGTTTTCCAGTTCTTCCTCATCTTTAATCATTCTCATTTCTTCAAGAAGAGGCTTTCCGTTTACAAACTTAACGTCAACTGCTTCCATTATCTGAAGAATAAGGAACGCTCTTTCAGTTGAGTTCACTCCGATGGTTTTTCCAATAAGGTTATTTTCCTCAAATGCTTTTTTTACAGTGTCTGTAAACAAATCTCCGTCAAACCATCCGTATACTTTTATATTGGGACCTAGTACAGCTTGAACTTCATCAACTGTGAGCAAATTGCATATGTAAAAATATGTTCCGTCGTTTTTGATTACCAATGCCTGAAACCTTTCACATAAATGTGTGTTGTGCCCCATTATAAATTCCATTTCTTCTGAAGGAGCAATAAGTATGGCATCCATTATTTTTTTTATTGAGTATTTCCACAAGTTTATCCAGGTTATTTTTTTCTCATCATGCATCCCCTTTTTATTTTTCCATAATAATATTATAGTATTACATTGCTTAAAAAGCAACAAGGTACGCTGTCTTATTAAATATTTTGTTAAACAACAGATGGTTCCAAAAGAAGCTTGCCAGTTTTGAAGCGGTTCAAATTAAGCATGCTCACATCGATAGTAGGTTTTTCTCCAAGTATCATTTCAGACATTACAATTCCGGTTATTGGTCCAAACATGAATCCGTGTCCGCTAAACCCTACAGCAATGTAAAACCCTTCAACTTCCTCTGATTTGTCATAAATAGGCTGTTTGTCAGGAGTCATGTTGTAAAGTCCTGCCCACTGCCTGATAACTCTTAGTTTTGAAATCGGAGGCAGAACCATGTCGATTGTCTTGGCCATTTCTTCTATGAAATGCCAACTGGATGTTATTCTCAAATCTCTTGGCTCATTGACGTCTCCTCTTCCCATTATGAATGAACCTTCCGGAGACTGCTGAACATATAAATTAAGGCCGAATGCCATTACCATTGGTCCCTGCATGGGCTCCACAGGTTCTGTAACCAGTATCTGATGCCTTTCAGAATAAACCGGAATATCAAGATTGACCATGTTGCAGAGATTCTTTGAATAGGCATTTGCAGCATTAACAACTATGTTTGTTGATATGAATCCCTTGTTTGTTTCAACTCCTGTAACTCTTCCTTTTTCTACCCTTATGCCCGTTGCTTCAGTAAATGTGTTGAACTCAACACCAAGTCTTTTGGCTGCTTTGTAAAAAGCGTCCGTAGTGTGGAATGGATTAAGGAAACCGTCTTTTTCGCAAAACGCTGCTCCTTTTAAAATACTTGTGTTAAGATAAGGAACAATTTCTCTTGCTTCCTCCAGTGTAAGCATTTTTGAAGGAATGCCGCATGCATGCTGCACTTCAATATTTTTTTTGAACTGCTCTATTTCCTTGTCCGTATCTGCTATAAGAAGGTATCCGCTTTGTTTGAAATCTACATCTCTGTCGTATTCAAGTATTTCATTGGCATGCTCGTAAAACTCTATGCTTTGTTTTGCGATTTTACAGTTCATTTCTGTTCCCCACTGCATTCTGACCCCTGCACCGCACCTTCCTGTGGAACCGCTGCATATATAGTTCTTTTCAATAACAACTATGTTTTTGACTTCCTTTTTTTGCCAGATTGTAAGC
>NZ_CANG01000021.1:0-23497 GCF_000309315.1 Sedimentibacter sp. B4 | reverse complement strand
GAAAACAAACATTGATGTATTTTTTAACAAATGTATTTTTATTTATATAATCGCTGAGTGCAAATATAAGCTGAATTATTTCCTTTGCCCTGAAGTATCCCGGGGCAGCCTTGGCTGCAAATATGAATGTTTCAGGTACAATGTCAGCAATATTTCCTTCGTTTATATCTATTATGAGGCTTATGATTCGCAGGGCATTTAAAAGCTGCCTCTTGTATTCGTGAAGCCTCTTGGACTGTATGTCAAATATGGAATCAACGTCAATATTGATGTGGTTTTGTCTTGAAATGTGTTCTGCCAGTCTTTTTTTATTCTTGTATTTAATTTCATCAAGCTTTGTCAGGACACTCTGGTCATCTTTATATTTTTTAAGAAGATTTAGTTTTTCAGGATTCAGGTAGTATTCTTCACCGAGAATATCCGTCAGCAAGTCCTTTAGCAATGGGTTTGCCTGATTGACCCATCTCCTGTGGGTTATTCCGTTTGTTACATTTATAATTTTACCTGGAGTGTATTCATTGAAGTCTTTGAAAATTGTTTTTTTAAGTATTTCCGTGTGAAGATCAGCCACGCCGTTTACACAGTGGCTGCCCCGTATGCACAGGTTTGCCATGTTTATTTTTCCATAGCCGAATATGGACATCTTGAGGGCTTTATTTCTATCTCCCAAATTGTGGGCAGCCTCATCCATGAAACGACGATCTATTTCTGCAATTATCATGTGAATTCTTGGAAGCTTCACCTTGATTATGTTGTCTTCAAATGTTTCCAGCGCTTCGGAAAGTACAGTATGGTTTGTGTAGGAAACACTATCTACAACCATTTTCCACGCTTCATCCCATGAATAGTTGTAATCGTCCATGAAAATGCGCATGAGTTCCGGAATAACAAGGGCAGGATGGGTGTCATTTATGTGAATTGCATTTTTTTGACTGAAGTTATCAAGGGTATTGTACTTGCTGTAATGTGCTTTAACGATGTTCTGGGCTGATGCTGAAACAAGAAAGTACTGCTGCTTCAGTCTCAATATTTTACCTTCGTAGTGGTTGTCAGAAGGGTAGAGAACCTTTGATATTGCTTCGCCCAGTGAATCTTCTGCCAGGGCTCTTAAATAATCGCCCTGTGAGAACAGGTTCATGTCAATGCTGTTTAAGCTTCTTGATTCCCAGAGCCTTAATAGACTAACTCCTTTGCTGTCGTATCCTGATATCATCATGTCGTAGGGTACGGCTTCTATTTGAGTGGGGTAGTCGTGATAAATTTTCAAACCTTTATCGGTCCACTCCTCCCTGATTTTTCCGTCAAATTTAACAATAACTCTTTCTTCGGTACGTGGAATGAGCCATACATCTGAAGTTGTCAGCCAGTCATCGGGAAGTTCCGTCTGCCATCCGTCTATGATTTTCTGCTTGAAAAGCCCGAACTCATATTTTATTGAAAAACCAACGGCTGGAAAATTTCCAGTAGCTAGAGAGTCCATGAAACATGCAGCCAGCCTCCCAAGCCCTCCGTTTCCCAGGCCAGGGTCCTTTTCGATGCTGTACAGCTCTTCCAGGGATACATTATATTTTTTTAAAGCTTCAGAAACCTCCTGCTCGATTTTTAAGTTGTACAAGTTGTTTCTCAGAGATTTACCTGTAAGAAATTCCATGCACAGGTAATAAACCTTCTTTTGCTGATTATTTGTAAACTGCTTTAAAAATGTATTTCTTTTTTTTAGCAGCAGATCTCTTATAACAGTTGAAAGTGCCCTGTAAATCTGGGTTGTGCTCGCAGATTGTGGTTCAGTGTTCCAGTAACGGGAAATTTCCTCGTCAATCAATGCTTCCATTAGTGTTGCATTTATTTTTTGTTCCAACATTATTTTTCTCCCTGGGTCAATAAACCTTGAAACATGTCAAAGTATTTATCAGCTGATGCATTCCAGCTGAAGTCAACATTCATGACTGCTTCAACAAGTTTTTCCCAATCTTTTTTTTCTGAGTATACTTTAAGTCCTCTTTTTATGGTTTCCGCAAGAACTCTTGGATTTTGTTCATAAAATGTAAAGCCGTTTCCAGAGCCTAGACTGCAGTCGTGTATGGAGTCTTTAAGGCCTCCGGTTTCCCGCACAATTGGCACAGTACCGTAACGGGATGCAATCATCTGAGCAATTCCGCATGGCTCACTTATGGATGGCATTAGGAGAAAGTCAGATCCCGCATAAATTTTGCGTGCCAGGTCTTGATTAAAATCAATCCTTACTGCCACCTTGTCATGGTATCGGTCCTGAAGGGACTTGAAGAAAAGTTCGTATCCCCGGTCTCCCTTTCCAAGTATTATGAACTGCACCTTTTCTTTTAATACTTCCTCAATTCCGTGAATGATAAGTTCAAAACCCTTGTGTTTCACAAGCCTTGAAATAATTGCAACAACTGGTATATTTTCATCCTGAGGAAGTCCTGCAAGCATCTGAAGGTTCAGTTTGTTAAGGTATTTTTTCTTTATATCCTTGCTGCTGAAATTTTCAAACAACGCACTGTCTGTTTCAGGATTGTAAAAGTCCGTATCTATGCCGTTTAAAATGCCTCGTAGCTTATGAGAATTGTTGCTTATTATTTTTGCAAGGCCGTGGGCATAAAAATCATCCATTATTTCCCTTGAATAGCTTTCACTTACGGTGCTTATTATGTCACTTGTTTCCATAGCTCCCTTCAGGAGATTGATTGCACCGTCGTATTCTATAATTGATTTTTCTTTTCCGTGGATGTCAAATACATCCTCGGCAATGTTCAAGTCATAAATTCCCTGGTATTCAATGTTGTGGATGGTGATTACTGTCGTTATATTTTTATAATTTGAATAACTTGAATACTTTGTTTTGAGATACACAGGAATCAAAGACGTCTGCCAGTCGTTTGAAAGAATAATGTCCGGTATGAAATCAATCATAGGCAGTATAAAAAGAACTGCCTTTGAGAAAAAAGCAAATCTTTCGCCGTCATCATAGTGACCGTAGCATTCGTTTCTTTTGAAATAATATTCATTGTCGATGAAATAATAAGTTACATTGTTCATCTTCTGCTTAAATACTCCGCAGTACTGCTGCCTCCATGCAAGAGGCACTGTTGTTTTTACTGCAAACTCAAAACCGCTTCTGTCTGTTATGTTTTGGTACAGAGGAATTATTACTCGGATGTCTATTTTGTCACCGTATTTTTGGGAAAGCGCCTTTGGAAGAGAACCAGCCACATCACCCAGGCCGCCTGTTGCTATAAATGGGGCAGCTTCAGAAGCCGCGTACAATACTTTCATAACACTCATATAATCACTCCTATACTATCGAATGTTTCTTAATAAAGAACGGGCAGCTGGAATAGCCTAGCAAGACTCTGTCATTGTTAACAAATGCATATGTATCTGAAATTATTGAATCGAGCTGAGCATTTTCACCGATAGTTCCATGCTGCATTATAATTGAATTTTTAACAACAGCATTTTTTCCTATTTTTACATCCCTGAATATGATGCTGTTTTCAACAGTTCCTTCAATTGTACAGCCGCTGGCAATCAATGAATTTTTTACATTTGCATGCGATAAGTACTTCGTTGGTGTTGAATCCTTTGTCTTTGTAAATATGGGACCGGTTTTAGAATAAAACAAACTTTGCAGAACATCCATCTTTAAAAGTTCCATGCTGTTGTCGTAATAGCTCTGCAGGGAATCTATGTGTGCATAGAACCCCTTGTATTCGTAGCCGTAAATTCTCAGGCTGTGCACTCTGGCAGCAAGGACATCGTAGCTGAAATCCTTGTAGTTTCGTGCAATGGCATCATGAATTAATGCCTCAAGAAAATCCTTGTTCATAACCCATGTGTTAAGACCAATGTTTTGGACACCGTTTATTATGGGATAAACTAGTATGTCTTTTGCCCGGCCTTCATCATCAAATTCATACATTATTTTATGAATGGAACATGTCTTTTTAAGCGGATACTTTGTGTACACTGCAGTTATGTCTGAATTTCTTTCTTCATGATATTTTATTACATCCCTGTAGTTGATGTTGTAAATCATGTCGCTGTCGGACAAAACAACATATTTTTCCTTTGAAGATGATATGTAGTCCAGTACTCTTTTTAAAGCGTCAAGCCTTCCGGTGAATAATCCGTGGTTTTCACCCAGGGCGTATGGAGGAAATATGAGTATACCTCCTTTTTTTCTTGACAAATCCCAGTCCTTGCCGGAGCCTACGTGCTCCATAAGAGAACGGTAGTTGCTTTTTGTTATGATGCAGATTTTATGCATTCCTGAGCTGACCATATTGGAAAGGGGGAAATCAATGAGCCTGTATCTTCCTCCGAATGGTATTGCAGCAACTGAACGGTGGGATGCCAGTTCTGTCATGCTCCAGTCCTGCATGTCAGAAAATATTATTCCTAAAGTATTGTTCATAATGTCCCTCCTTACATGTTATTTATAACGCTGTCGCGCGGTATCACAGTTATTTCTGATTTTTGATCTTTTGGAGTCCCTATTTTTAAACCAGGACCGATTTTCACCATTTCATCTATTATTGAATAGTTTACTTGGGAATTTTTCTTTATTTCAACATCAGCCATTACAATTGAATCTTTTACCACAGCATTTTCATTTACTTTAACACCTGAAAATATTATGGAGTTTTCAACTTTCCCAAGTATTACTGCTCCTTCGGAAACTATGGAGTTTTTTACTTCAGCTGAACTACTTATGTATTGAGGAGGCCTTTCCTCATGCCTTGAATATATGACCCAGTCTCCGTACAGGTCAAAACCATCGTGTCCCAACAGGTCCATGTTTGCTTCCCATAGGGAATCAATGGTTCCTACATCTTTCCAGTATCCCTTGAATTCATAGGAGTACATCTTTTCTTCTGATTTCAGCATTGCAGGTATTACATCTTTGCCGAAATCTTTGGAAGATTCAGGGTTTGAATTGTCAAGCTCGAGATATTTCTTTAATTTATTCCATGAAAATACATAAATGCCCATGGAAGCAAGGGTACTTTTTGGCCTTTTTGGTTTTTCTTCAAAATCTGTTATTCTTCCGTCTTCATCAGAACTTAGAATTCCAAAACGGGAAGCTTCTTTTTGACTGACATTGATTACAGATATGGTGCAGTCGGCATTTTTTTCCTTGTGGTATTTTATCATTTGGGAATAATCCATTTTGTAAATGTGATCTCCCGACAAGACCAGAACATATTCCGGATCATACTGATCGATAAAATCTATGTTTTGATAAATTGAATTTGCAGTTCCCAGGTACCATTCAGAATCTCCAACTCTTTGATATGGGGGAAGAATTTGTATTCCACCGTGCATTCTGTCCAGGTCCCATGACTTTCCGTCTCCTATATATGAATTTAATATCAGCGGCTGGTACTGAGTGAGCACACCTATGGTGTCCAGTCCTGAATTTACACAGTTGGAAAGAGCAAAATCAATGATTCTGTACTTGCCTCCAAAGGGCACAGAGGGCTTTGCTATTTTTGTTGTGAGGGCCCCCAGTCTGCTTCCCTGCCCGCCGGCAAGAAGCATTACCACACATTCTTTTTTAGCTAATTTCATATATGTTACCTCCCATTTCGTTAACCTTGAACTTTTCATCCTTTTTAAGGAAAATTACCGACAGGGGCGGCACAGTCAGGGATATGTGTGAATCGTATCCGTGAAGTTTGCCTGCCTTGGAAACAATTTTTTCAAAATTTCCTGTTCCTGTTCCGCCATATTTTTCAACATTGGAGTTAAATATTTCAGTGTAAATTCCCTTATCTGCTCCGATGGAGTAGTTGTGTCTTTCAACAGGTGAAAAATTAACTACAGTTATAAGTTCTTCCTTGTTTTTATTTATTCGTTTGAATGCTATTATATTTTGTTCATAGTCATCGTTGGAGATCCACTTGAACCCTTCCCATGAATAGTCAACTTCCCAAAGCTGGGAACAGTTTAAATAAAACTCATTCAAATCCTTAATATATATGTTCAATTTTCTGTGATATTCATAATCCGTGAGAAACCATTCAATTTCTTTTTCAAAGTTCCATTCGGTAAACTGCCCCACTTCATATCCCATGAAGTTCAGCTTCTTACCCGGATGAGCTGTCATGTATCCAAGAAGTGCCCTCACTCCTGCAAATTTTTCCTCATAGGTTCCAGGCATTTTGTCTAGGATTGATTTTTTCCCGTGGACTACTTCATCGTGAGACAAAGGAAGTATGTAGTTTTCGCTGAATGCATAATGCAGAGAAAATGTAATGTTCTTGTGCTTGTATTTTCTGTAAAAAGGGTCTGTTTGTATGTATTCAAGCATGTCATTCATCCAGCCCATGTTCCACTTGAAGTTAAAGCCCAATCCTCCCAGGTATACAGGCTTTGTAACCATTGGCCATGCTGTTGATTCCTCAGCAATCATCATGGTACTTGGATGAAGATTGAATACGGTTTTGTTTAGATTCTTTAAAAACTCAATTGCTTCAATATTCTCATTTCCGCCGTAAATATTTGGAGTCCATTCACCCTGCTTCTTGTCGTAATCAAGATAAAGCATGGAACTTACGGCATCAACCCTCAGTCCGTCCACATGGTATTCTTCCAGCCAGAAAACAGCATTTGAAATGAGAAAAGATACTACTTCGGATTTCTTGTAGTTGAATTTGTGTGTTCCCCAGCTTATGTTTTCTCTTTTTTGTACATCATCGTATTCATAGAGGAAGCTTCCGTCAAATTTGTACAACCCATGGGCATCTTTAGGAAAGTGTGCAGGAACCCAGTCAAGGATTACACCTAATCCGTGAAGGTGACATTGGTCTATTAAAAATTTAAGTCCGTCAGGTTCGCCGAACCTTCTTGTCGGGGCGTAGTAGCCTGAGACCTGATAACCCCATGATCCATCAAATGGATGTTCCATGACAGGCATAAGCTCAATGTGTGTGAATCCGTGTTCCTTGGCGTGTTTTATAAGCATTGGGGAAATTTCTTCATAAGTGTAGAGGCTTCCGTCTGCACGTCTTTTCCAGGATGACAGGTTAACTTCATAAATGTTAAGAGGCACTTGGTATATGTTTAATTCCTTTTTATATTCCTGCCAATTTTTGTCCTGCCATCTGTAATTGTCAAGGATGTGGACTATGGAGGCTGTTTTGTCCATCGTCTGGGCAGAAAATGCATAGGGGTCTGATTTGTAAAGGTCATTTCCGTCAGCATCAGCAATGAGGTATTTGTATAGCTCTCCTTCACATATTCCATGAGTAAATAGTTCCCATACTCCACCCATGGAAATACGTTTCATTTCATAGATTTTGTCTCTGGACCAGCTGTTGAAGTTTCCCACAACATGCACAGATTTAGCATTGGGAGCCCAAACTCTGAAAACGACTCCGGACTCTTCAATGTGTGAGCCGAGAAATTTATATGAATAATGGTTTGTTCCCTGGTGGAACAAATAAACGGGCAAGTCATTTTCAGTCATAATTACACTCCTTGATGATTTTATTGTAATGTATTTTAACATTAGTTATATGAAAATTATGTAAATACTTAATAAATTATACAATAAAATATTTATTTTAGAAAGGCATATATAATATACCACAGATTGACATGAACAAAACATGTAAAATAAAAAAGCTGTTTACTGCATAGCAGCAAACAGCACATGTTAATTGAATTCTATATCGCCTACATTTGTTTTAAGATTTATTTCTGTTTTTCCGTTACCTTCAGACAATGTTCTTTTACCTTCCATGAATTCCTCTATAGTTGCCTGGTAGCCTGTGTTCTCAGGTATTGTCACATCAATTGTCCCTACCTGTGCTTCGGCAACTATTTTGTCTGCCTTAGAAATATCTGTAAAGTTAAGTTCTATGTCACCTGTGTTGACTGAGAACTCAGAGCTTTTTGCTGCTGAGAAGCTGGAAAGAACTATGTCACCAACGTCTGCTTTCAAATCACAGAATCCTTCACCATTTTGAATACTTATTTTTCCCACGTTTGAGTAGATATCAAAACTTCCGTTTATGCCGTCAATGTCAATGTCTCCTACATTCAGGGCTATTTCTGTGTTTTCGATGTTTGAAGGAAGAAAAATCTCCATGCTTGTTTCAATGTAATTTCCATCTATAAAATCAATTCCATCTGTTGAAGTGTTGATATCTATTGAATACTGAGTTTTTTCCTGGGTGTATGTGTAGCTTTCAAGAAGTTTTTCAGCTTTGTCCTTTGATCCTGATTTTGCTGTTATAGTTATATTCACTATTGCTTCCTGTGACTCATGAGATTTTATAGTTATATCTCCGACTGAGCTGTCTATGTTAATTTTATTAAGCCCTGTGCCGTCAAATGTGAGTGTTTCGGTTTTTTCTGCTTTTTCTTCTCCCACGGAGTTTATGATTGTCTTTGTTATTTTGTCGGATACTTCTTTTACGGCATCTTCATTTACTTTAAAATTTGAAGTGCATCCGGCAGCCAGAATAAGGGATGCAGATATTAGCAATACAGCTATTTTTTTCATTATTTCCACCCTTTTTTATAAATTTATTTTCTTTTCAAGAAGGTATCCTGAGCACAATGTGAGTATTATGCTTTGGATGATTGAAACTGCAATTACAGGAAACATTATTACCAGAAGTTCTGAAGCCGAAACTGTGGTCACATTTACAAATGAGTTGTATTGAGGCGATACAATGGAGTAAAATTCTCCTGATACATAAGTAAGAGCCCAGTTTAAACCGATGAATATGATGAAGCTTAAAAATCCCCCGAACTTAATTTCTGAAAAAATGCTTTTTCTGATGGTCATTGCAGTGTATACGGTTACTATGAAGCCTATTACAAACACAAGCACCGCAAACAGGAATACAAACACATGGCCAAGGTTTATGCCTATGTTTCCTGACAAGAGGGTGTTAATGTCATTCATCACTTCATTGATGTCTACATAACGTCTGGTCTGGTAAATTATGAATGCGCCGTTTATAAGGATGAACAAAAAGTATATGAACAGCATTCCTATGCCTTCAATAACAGCCGCCGCCAGCTTTGACATGATTATTTTGTATCCGCTGTTTGGAGTCATGAAAAGCATGTAGCCGGATTTTTTATTCAGGTCATCGCTGTAGGTTCTTATAACGTCGCTTACATACAACACAGATAGAACCAACGGGAATAAAAGCAGAAATGAAGAGCTTCCTGCAATTCCCCTGGTGAGAAGATACAGGTTTAAAACCAAAGCCGAAATCAATGTTATTGATATTAGTTTATATTTTTTTATGAATTCATATTTTAAAAGATTAAACATTTTTGTAAACCTCCTTGTACAATCCTTCAACAGATGTTCCTTTTGAAAGCCTCAATTCTTCAGCATCACCGAAAAGTTCCACCCTGCCGTCTTTTAAAAATATTACGGAATCAAGTATTTTTTCTATTTCACTCACAAGGTGAGTGGATATTATAAATGTCTTTGTTTCATCGTAGCTCTTTGTTATGAGATCCATTATGGTATCTCTTGATAAAACGTCCACACCGTTTAATGGTTCATCAAGCATATACAAATCTGTATTTCTTGAAAGAGCCAGGGCAACCTTAAGCTTTCCGTTAAGGCCTGAAGACAGCTTTGCAATTCTGAATTCAGGATCCACCTTTATTTCTTCCAATATGTTCATTGCATAGTCTTCTCTGAAGTCTTTGTACATGTCCGCATAAAACTTCACAGCATGTTTGACCTTAAAAGAATCATACAGGAAATTTTCTGTGGGCATGTATGATATGCTCGATTTTGATTCATAAGACAGAGGATTTCCGCTTATGAACACCTGGCCGCTTGTTTGCTTGTGAAGCTGAGCAATTACTTTCATGAGTGTTGTTTTTCCGCTTCCGTTAGGACCCAGAAGTCCGTAAATCTTACCTTTTTCTACTGAAATGTTCACATCTTCCAAGGCTGTCTTGTTGAAATATTTTTTAGTCAGATTTTCAATTTTTAAAATTTCATTTCCATTCATTATTATTTCCCCTTTATTTATTTTCAGCTATAAATTTAATCATGTCTTCCCTTGTGAAGCCTATTTGTTCCATTCCCCTAATAAAGTCATCAATCTGCTTTTGGGCCATTTCGTACCTTAAACTTTTGATTCGTTCCGGTGACTCTGTTATGAATGTTCCCAGACCTCTTTTTGTAAATAAAATTTCTTCCATTTCCATCTCCTTGTAAACTCTTGCCACTGTATTGAAATTTATTCCAAGCATTGTTGAATATTCTCTTGATGACAGCATTTTGTCACCTGCCTTAAGTCTCCCTGTGACAATATCCTGTTTTATTTTTTCTATTACCTGCAAATATATTGGAATGTTGTTGTTAAATTCCATTGTTGCACCGCCTTACTGTATTAGTATCATAGTCACATAATACACTCGTACTTTTAAAATGTCAATACCTAAAATGTTAATTTAATGAAACAATTTATGCAATGTGATATATTTCAATAAATCTATAAATAAATTTTTAAATAAACCACTTGACATTGGATAAATTACTTACTATAATCATCTAAATACAAAAAAGAAATTAAATATGAATAGCAAAGGCGCTATAGGTAAATTGAAACATACCTATAGTGCCTTAAATTTTATTATCTTAATTTATTTAAGGAAATTTTAGAGGCAATACTATAAAGAATATTAATAATCAAATATAAATAGCAAAGGCGCTATAGGTAAATTGAAACAACCTATGGCGCTTTTTCTTATTTATGATTTTAAAATAATTATTAAGGAGTTTAAAAATGGGATACAAGCAATGGGTAGATGAGTTAGAAATGAATTATAGCGAAACAGTTCAATGGAGGAGGCACATTCATGAATATCCGGAACCTTCTTTTGAAGAAAAGAAGACTGCTGAATTTATTGTCAGCAAGTTAAAAGAATTTAAAATAGATTATATCAGAACTAATGTTGGAAATGGATATGGCATTGTTGCCAAAATTAAAGGTTCAAAGCCAGGTCCCACAATAGCATTTCGAGCTGATATTGATGCATTGAGGCTTCAGGAAGAAGCAGATGTTATGTTCAGTTCAAAAAATCCGGGGATAATGCATGCATGCGGTCATGATGCACATGCAGCAGCTCTACTAAGCGTAGCTAAAGTGCTTCAGAATAACAGAGATGAATTAAAGGGTAACTTAGTGTTGTTGTTTCAGCCGGCTGAAGAATGTCCTCCGGGGGGAGCCGAAAGCATGGTAAAGGATGGGTGTCTTGACGGAGTGGATTATGTGTTTGGTCTTCACGTCATGTCTAATGTTGAAGTTGGTAAAATAGGATATTTCAGTCATTTTGGATCTGCCTGCTCTGATACATTCAACATAAAGATACAAGGTAAAGGAGGACATGGAGCAATGCCTCACACGGCTATAGATCCTGTTGTAATAGGTGCCAATGTAGTTACACAGCTGCAATCTCTGGTAAGCCGCTACATAGACCCTCTTAAACCTGCTGTTCTTACATTTGCAGGATTCCAGGCAGGTGGAGCAGCAGACAACATCATTGCTGACAATGCATATTTAAATGGTACAGTTCGTACCTTGAATTCAGAAGTACGTGACTTAATGGAAGAACAGATTAAAAAAATGGGCAATGCAATTATTAATTCCTTTGGAGGAAAAGCAGAAATAGAATATCGCCGTGGTTATCCATCAGTTGAGAACACTTTGGAAGTTACGGACCGTCTTAAAAATATTCTTGCTTCCAAATTTGGTGAAAAAGAAGTGTCTGAACTTACTGTTACAATGGGGGGTGAAGACTTTGCATATTATCTTCAAGAAAAACCAGGATCATTCTTTTATGTTGGAGCAGGAAATGATGATATTAATGCTAATTTTCCTCATCATCATCCAAAATTTAAAATTGATGAAAAATCGATGATATACAGCGGAAAAGCATTTCTGGCTCTGGCTGAAGATTATCTTTTATAAGGAAGGTGGTTTAATGAAAAAATATATTATTAAAAGAATTCTGATTTTCATACCTGTTTTATTTATGATTTCAATTGGAGCATTCTTGATTGTTAACTTGGCTCCCGGCAATCCAGTCGACATGTATGTTTCGCCTGATATGACAGTTGAACAAATACAAGCGACTAAGGAAGCTTTAGGATTAAATGACCCACTCATAGTGCAATATGCAAAATGGGTGACAAACATAATGAGAGGCAATTTAGGATTTTCATTTTCAAGCAGAATTCCTGTATCTACAATTTTGTCTCAAAGAGTAGGTCCAACACTTTTGCTCATGTCCATATCACTTGTTGTGGCATATGCATTAGCTATACCCTTAGGTATATTAAGTGCAAAAAAACAAAATTCAATAGTTGATTATGTTGTAACGGGCATATCATTTACGGGAATTTCACTGCCAAGTTTTTTCCTTGGGCTGGGATTGATATATGTCTTTGCAGTACAGTTAAAATGGCTGCCTACAGGAGGAACGAAGCTTCTGGGTGTGGATGGAGGAATTGCAGACAAACTTAGACATTTGATTTTACCGGTAATAGTATTAGCATCGCAGTTTGCCGCCAATATGATACGCTATGCTCGCTCAAGCATGATAGATGTTTATAATGAAAATTATATGCGTACTGCTACTGCAAAAGGATTGAAGCCTATGCAGATTTTAAAGGATCATGGAGTAAGAAATGCTCTTATTCCAATTATAACAGTAATAGGTGCTGATATACCTAAAATTGTAGGCGGAGCCATTGTAACTGAACAAATTTTTCAGTGGCCGGGGATTGGGTCCTTGATGGTAGCATCTATAAATTCGAGAGATTACCCTGTATTAATGGCTATTACAATGATTTCAGCAGTAGCTGTATTAGTTGCTAACATACTTGTTGATGTTATGTATGCAGTAGTCGACCCTAGAATTAAGTTTAGTTAAGTAAAAATATATGAAGGAGAGGATAAAATGGAAATTAGTTCAAAATTAAAGTTTGCTGATCCTGCAAACAATCATGGATATGAAGTGATTGAAAATATAAATGCAAATAAAGAAGGAAGCTACTTTAAAACAATTGCCGGAAGATTTGCTAAAAATAAAGTTGCCATGGTAAGTTTGATTCTTTTTATACTTCTTATATTGGCTGCTGTACTAGCTCCTGTAATATCTCCATATCCGCCAAATAAGACTGTAGGAAACTTTGAAGCAGCACCAGACAGAGAATTTCGTCTTGGCACAGATGAAATTGGACGTGATGTTTTAAGTAGGTTAATATACGGTGCCAGGGTTTCATTGATTGTCAGTATGGGGTCTGTTGCCATATATGTAGTAATTGGCACTACGTTGGGATTGATTTCAGGTTATTTCGGAGGAATTACAGATGCAGCAATAATGCGTATTACAGAAGTATTCATGTCGTATCCATATTTTATGGTAATCCTTGTTTTGGTGAGTTTAATAGGACCGAGTATATGGACAGTAACTTTTGTGCTTGGTTTTTTAGGATGGCCGCCACTTTGCAGATTAATCAGAGGGCAGGTGCTTTACATTAAGACCATAGATTTCATTTCAGCTGCTAAAGCTACAGGATATTCCACGTCATCTATACTCTTTAAACAAATATTGCCCAATGTTTTATCAATAATTCTTGTAAATGCAACATTTGGTATTGCTAATGCAATTTTAACTGAAGCTTCATTGAGCTTTTTAGGCATGGGTGTTCGTCCTCCAGCTGCCAGCTGGGGAAACATGCTATCTAACGCTCAATCATTGACAGTTTTATCCATGCAGCCATGGAGATGGGTACCGGCTGGTATAGTAATATTAGTTTCAGTCTTGGTTATTAACTTTATAGGTGATGGTTTGAGAGATGCAGTAGAGGGAGAAACAAAGTAAATATTACTTACTATTATCGTTAATATAATTGGATTCAACTTTCCAACATTAGTATGGAATGTTGTGTAATCAATTAATTATAAAATTTTATTACTTGGAGGAATTAAAATGAAGAAAAATGCAATTACAAAAAAATCTTTACTTGCTTTAATATTAGCACTAATGCTAATTTTCACAGCTTGCAGCGGTGGCGAAAAAGCTCCGGAAACTAACACAACTGTTAACCCAACAGCAGGAACGGAAACTTCCAATGAAACTAGTGCTCCTTCGGATATTCTGTATATTGGTATGACTAATGCACCGGCTAGTTTTAACGTAGTAAATACTGCTGATATTGCAGGAAGATGGGTACAAAGATTCATGTATGATTCATTACTGACAATGCCTACAACAACTACATTTGAACCTGGACTTGCAGACAGCTTTGAAGCAGAAGACAATCAAAATTTTACTATTAAATTAAATGAGAAAGCAGTTTGGAGTGATGGTACACCAGTTACTGCAGATGACGTTGTATTCACATTAAACTATATAGCAAATCCTGAAGTTGAAACAGCAAGGGGAACAAATATTGCTATGCTGGAAGGTACGACTGCAGCTGGAAAACTTGAAGAAGGTTTGACAGAAATACCTAATTTAGTTGCAGTTGATGACAAAACAGTAACACTAAAAACTAAGAACCCGGTTGACCCTGCATATATTAAAGAATTTTTAGGCTTTGAATTAATGATGCTGCCAAAACACATAGTTGAAGGCATTCCGGTTAAAGAATATGGAAATTCAGATGCTGTAAATAAACCAACTGTAACAAGCGGACCATATACATTTGTACAATACCAAAACGGTTCTTATGTTGAACTAGCAGCAAACCCTGATTACTACAAAGGAGAACCTGAATTAAAGAAAGTATTTATTAAAATTATGAATGGTACAAACCTCGTTACGGAATTCCAATCAGGCGGAATACACATGGCAGCCGGCGGCGGTATTGGTGTAGTACCGGTTCAGGATTTAGAAATATTGCGTAATGATCCAAATATTCAAGTTGATGCAAACCCAGGATTTAACTCTCAGTTTATGTTGATAAACAATACAAAATATAATCAAAAATTACGTCAAGCCTTAGCTTATGCAATAAATCGTCAGCTTATTGTAGACAATCTTCTAAAAGGTGAAGGCGAAGTGCTTTCCAGCGTTTACGCTTTAGCAAGCCCATATATGAATGAAGATTTAAAACCAATTGAATACAATCCAGAAAAGGCAAAAGAACTGCTTGCAGAATCAGGATTCGATACATCGGAGGAAATTAATTTAATAGTACCTATAGGAAACAAAGTGCGTGAACAATCAGCAAACTTGATTGAACAAGACTTAGAAGCCATAGGACTTAAAGTTACACAAACAACATTTGATTTCCCAACAGTTATGGCAACAGTAAAGACTCATGATTTTGACATGTGTCTTATGGGATTTGGATATACTGTAGAACCTGATATGTCAACTTATTATGCATCTACTGGTTCTATGAATTTTGGTCAAATTAATGATGCACATTTAGATGAACTCATAGAAAAAGGAACTTCTTTGACAAGCTTTGAAGAACGTAAATCTGTTTATGACGAATTTCAGCAATATATGCAAGACAATACATTTATTTTAGGATTGTATTCTGATTACCAGATTGCTGCAAAAAATAAAATTTTAAACGGTGGAATTACATCATATTGGTCAGGTTCCCTTGCTGATATTCAAAACTGGAATTTAAACGGAGCTCAGTAATAGTAATTATTAAAAAACAGGGAGATATCTCTCTGTTTCTTAATTAATGAAAACAGATAACATCTTGATGGTTACTCAAGGACAAGAAATGAAATAAAATTGAGGTGAGATAAATGGAAGAAAGCAAAATTTTAGAGGTTAAAGATTTAGCAATTTCTTTTAAAACATTTGAAGGTGAAGTCAGTGCAGTAAGAGGCGTAACCTTTGATTTGCATAAAGGGGAAACATTAGCCATTGTTGGAGAATCGGGTTCAGGCAAATCTGTATCTACTAAAGCAATAAATAGAATTTTACCAAAGAAAAACACATTTATTAAAAGCGGTGAAATTATTTTTGAAGACAAGGACTTATTGAAAATTTCTGAAAAAGAAATGCAGGGAATTCGTGGAAAAGATATTGCAATGATATTTCAGGATCCTATGACTTCATTGAATCCAACAATGAAAATAGGCAGACAAATTGCTGAATCTATAATTGTTCATCAGCATGAAAATAAAGGGAATGCAATTAAACGTGCTGTAGAGCTTTTGGATATGGTAGGTATCAAAAATCCTGAAAAAAGCAGCAATTTGTATCCGCATCAATTTTCAGGCGGAATGAGACAAAGAGTTATGATAGCTATGGCATTGGCATGTCATCCAAAAATAATCATAGCAGATGAACCTACTACAGCGTTAGATGTTACAATACAGGCGCAGATACTGGATTTAATGAATGAACTTAAAGATAAATTAAACACTTCCATATTGTTTATCACTCATGATTTAGGGGTAGTAGCACAGATGGCAGACCGTGTGGCTGTAATGTATGCAGGAAAAATCATAGAAATAGGCACTGTTGATGAAATATTTTACAATCCTCAACACCCATATACATGGGGACTGTTAGCTTCAATGCCATCAGCTGATATAGAAGGTCATGACTTGTATAATATCAATGGTTCTCCGCCTAATTTGCTCTGTGTTCCTAAGGGTGATCCATTTGCTCCAAGGAATGAATATGCTTTAGAAATTGATTATGAAGAAGAACCTGAAATGTTTAAAGTTTCAGATACACATTATGCTGCTACATGGCTTCTTCATCCCAATGCACCAAAAGTTACTCCACCAATAGAAGTAATGAGAAGAAGAGAAAAATTTCTGAATCTTAAAATGAAGGAGGTTATCTGATATGGGATTAGTACAAAACAAAAATGTAATATTAAGTGTTCGTAACCTTAATCAATATTATAACGAAGGAAAGAAAAATGAAGTACGAGCAATAAATAATATTTCTTTTGATATATATAAAGGAGAGACACTTGGATTAGTTGGAGAATCTGGCAGCGGCAAGTCAACTACTGGAAGGGCAATATTAAAGCTCAGCGATATTACATCGGGAAGTATTATATTTGATGGTAAAGATATAACCAAGATAGACGGCAGAAAAGAAACTCTTAAGTTCAGAAAATCAATGCAGATGATCTTTCAAGACCCATATGCCTCACTTAATCCCAAGATATCAGTAATGGATATTATTGGGGGTGCCCTGGATGTTCATAAAATGACTAATACAAGAAAAGAGAGAACAGAAAGAGTTTATGAACTATTGGAGGTTGTAGGATTAAGCAAAGACTATGCTTCTCGATATCCTAAAGAATTTTCAGGGGGTCAGTGCCAGCGTGTTGGCATTGCAAGAGCCCTTGCTGTAAAGCCTGATTTTATCATTGCTGATGAAGCAATTTCAGCACTGGATGTTTCAATTCAGGCACAGGTTGTTAATTTGTTAAAAAGCTTGAAAAAAAGCAGAGATTTGACATATTTATTCATTGCTCATGATTTGTCAATGGTAAAGTATATAAGTGACAGAATAGCAGTTATGAATGCCGGAAGAATATTGGAATTGGCGCCATCTGATGAATTATACCGCATACCTCTGCACCCTTATACAGAATCTTTGCTGTCAGCAATGCCTACTCCTTATCCAGACGATGAACGCAGCAGGCAAAGAATATACTACGATAAAAAGTATCATACTTATGAGGATGAAACAAAAGTTAAACTAAATCAAATTGCACCCGGACATTATGTTTATTGTCACGAAGATGAAATTAAACACTATATTAAAAAATATAAGCAGTTGAATAAATAGTAATTAATAATATTTCAATAAATCTTGACACACATATTATAATGATATATACTTCATACAAATATTTTCAGAGAGCTTACAACTCTCATCTCAGCTGAGATGGGAGCTTTTTTACATAGTAAGTTCCTTCCCGTATTAATACAAAACGAGGAAAAATGGTTTTGTTTTCGAATATCTATTTTATAAATATGGAGGTTATATGCATAAGAAATTATTTATTCCAGGACCAATTGAAGTTAGTGAAGATGTTCTTCTAAAAATGTCCACACCCATGATTGGACACAGAAGCAAGGATGCTTCAAAGCTTCAGAAAGACATATCCGATAAATTGAAAAAACTTTTTTACACTAAAAATGAAGTCTTGCTTTCTACATCTTCAGGCAGCGGATTAATGGAAGCGGCAGTAAGATGCTGTACTAAAAAAAGAGCAGCTGTGTTTTCAATTGGTTCATTTGGAGACAGATGGCATGAGATGGCAGTTTCAAATGGTATAGAAGCAGATTTGTTCAAGTCTGAACCGGGAAGTGTTACTACACCGGAAATGGTTGAAGAAGCGCTGTCTACAGGAAATTATGACCTGATTACAATAACTCACAATGAAACATCAACAGGTGTAATGAATCCCCTAGAGGAAATAAGCAATGTTGTACGAAAATATCCGGACGTAATATTTTGCCTTGATACAGTTAGCTCTGCAGGAGGAACAAAAATAGAGGTTGACAAACTTGGAGTAGACATATGCATAACTTCATCTCAAAAAGCGCTTGGTCTTCCTCCGGGGCTTGCAATATGCACAATTTCAGAACGTGCTGTTGAAAAAGCAAGAACAGTGAAAAACAGAGGATTTTATTTTGACCTTGTCCAGCTTTATGATACGGTTAAAGACAAGGACTACCAGTATCCTTCAACACCAAATCTCTCAGCAATGTTCGCCCTCGACTACCAGCTTGACAGGATTATGGAGGAAGGTTTAGAAAACAGATTTAATAGACATCTTGAAATGGCGGAATACACAAGAGCCTGGGCAAAGAAAAACTTTGAACTTTTCCCCGAGGAACAATATGCATCAGTAACTCTCACCACAGTTAAGAATACCAGAGGTATCAGCGTGAAGGATCTTAATGCAGAGCTTGGTAAAAGAGGTTATGCAATATCCAACGGTTACGGAAATCTTAAGGAAAAAACATTCAGAATTGCACACATGGCTGATTTGACATTAAACGACGTTAAAGAGCTTCTTGCAGCAATTGATGATATATTATCCATTTCTTGACGAAAAGCGTTTTTTGGAGTAATATATTCAGGGAGAATGGGAGATTTTAATGTACGATTTAAACAGTGTTAACAGCTACTTGAATACAAAAATAATTGGTCAGACTATTATTCAATATGATAGTCTGGCATCAACTTATGCCAAGGCAAAAAATATTTTCAACACATGCCCTGACGGGACTGTTGTGCTGTCTGAAAACCAGTCGAAATGCACCCTTAGATTCGGCAACGAATGGATATGCCAGGAAGACAAAAATATTTATCTGAGTATAATTTTGAAGCCTTCGGGAAAAAATCTCATAACATCCAAGTTTGATATTGTTGGATGTTCATCTGTCTTAGAAGGTGTTGCCGAAACATGCGGTTTACAATGCAAAATTAAATGGCCCAATGACATATTGGTAAGGGACATGAAAATTGCATCCATATGCTGCGATTTTGCAGGAAAATCAAGTGAACCCACAGGAATAATTATTTCCATGTGCATAAATGCAAACTTGGACATGAGTGAAACAGATAAAATAAATGAAGAAACAAAAAAATCAACAACATCTATAAAAATAGAAACAGGCACAGATGTTCACAGAGAAATGCTTATTGGGAAAATACTGAACAATGTTGAAAGACATTACTATGAATTTTTAAGCATGGGCACTGTGGAGAGCGCCGTCAATTCATGCATCATCAATTCAGCAATTGTAAACAGAAATATTAAGACTGTAAAGCGAGGAAAAAAATCCGTGAGAAATGTATATGCCAAAAACATAGACGACGATGGATGCCTTGTGGTTGATGATGAAAAAGGAAATGAAGAAATACTGAGTCCAGGAGAAACCATTATAATATATGAAAGAAATGCTTAAAGTCGGCAACATCCAATTGAATACAAATGTATTGCTGGCTCCTATGGCGGGAGTTACAGACATTACTTACAGAACCATATGCAAGGAAATGGGAGCCGGACTTGTGTATACAGAAATGGTCAGTGCCAAGGGACTGTACTACAAGGACATAAAAACTGCGCAGCTGATGAAAATAAACCAGAAAAACAGGCCTGTCTCGCTTCAGATATTCGGAAGTGATGCGGACATAATGGCATATGTAGTGGAAAACTACATAAACCAGAGAGAAGACATAGACATTGTTGACATCAACATGGGCTGCCCTGCACCAAAAATAGTAAAAAATGGTGACGGCAGTGCGCTTATGAAAAACCCATCATTAGCAGGAGAGATTATAAACAAGGTCAAGAAATCTTCCACAAAGCCTGTGACAGTTAAAATAAGGGCTGGGTGGGATTCAAAAAACATCAATGCAGTCGAGTTTGCAAAAATTTTGGAATATAACGGAGCAGACATGATTGCTGTGCATGGCAGAACAAGAGAGCAGTTTTATACTGGAAAGGCAGATTACAGCATTATTAAGGAAGTTAAAGAAAGCATAGATATACCCGTCATAGGCAACGGTGACATTTATTCTCCCCAGGATGCTTTGAAGATGATTTCTGAAACTGATTGTGACGCTGTTATGATAGGAAGAGGAATCTTGGGCAATCCATGGCTCATAATGAATACGGCAAAAGCTCTTTTGGGAAATTTCGATTTCTATGAACCGTCACTGACTGAAAGAATAGAAATGATCAAAAGACATGCTTCCATGCTGGTAAGTGAACTGGACGAGAAAATAGCAATACTCGAAATGCGTAAATTTGCTGCCTGGTATATGAAAGGAATGAAAAATTCCTCAGAGACTAGAGCCAGCATAAACAAAATAACAAATGCAGAAGATTTGTATAATGTTTTAAACAGATATTTAGAGACAATTGATTATAATATGATGTAATTTAACAAATATCTTGACATTGTTAAGTTACTTGATTATAATGTTTAAATTAATTAGTAAAGAATTGTCATCGAATTATCATATTATATCAATTTCATAATAGAATGAATTATACATCTTTGAGCAAACAGAAAATAATATGTATAATAAAATGCATTAATTTTGTAACAAGCAACATTATTAAAAGGAGCAATATTATGAAGAATAATGAAACTTTGATTACAGCAGAGGGATTGGAAGAATTAAAAAACGAGCTTGAAGATTTGAAGCTGGTAAAAAGAAAAGAAATTTCAGAAAAGATTAAGGTTGCTTTAGCTTTTGGGGATATAAGCGAAAATGCCGAATATGATGAAGCAAAAAATGAACAGGCAAACGTTGAAGCCCGAATTGCTAAGCTGGAGCAGATGATCAAAAGCGCCAAGGTAATAAAGGCAACAAAACAAAAAGGAATAGTAAGCATTGGTTCAAAGGTTCAAATAAAAGATCTTGAGTTTGATGAAACAATGGAATACACAATTGTGGGTTCCGCCGAAGCAGACCCTTTTAAGGGCAAAATTTCAAATGTTTCGCCTTTGGGGAAAGCCCTGCTGGAGAAAAAAATAGGTGATATCATCGAAGTTGCATCTCCGGCTGGCGATATGATAAAATATGAAATACTAACAGTTTAAATAAAAAACTTTAGCAAAAGATAAGGTGGTGTTAAAAATTGAGTGAACAACAAAATTCAGGAGATTTAAGGCAGGTAAGGGTTGGAAAGTTAAAGGATCTTATTGAAGCAGGAAGAGATCCATACAAGGTTTCTAAATATGAAGTAACATCCAATACAAAATATATTAAAGACAACTACGAAGAGATGGAAGGCAAGCATGTTTCAATAGCCGGAAGAATAATGTCTAAAAGAGGTCAGGGAAAAGTAGGCTTCTATGATATCCAGGATCATCTTGGAAGAATTCAGATGTTTGCTAAACAGGAGACCATAGGTGAAGAAGAGTATGACTGGCTGAAAACTTATGATATAGGAGACATCATAGGTGTTAAAGGCGAAGTTTTCAAAACTAAAATGGGTGAAATTTCTGTAAAAGCTGAAGAGATCAAGTTGTTGTCAAAATCCCTTCAGACTCTCCCTGAAAAGTTCCATGGACTTAAAGATACTGACTTAAGATACAGACAGAGGTATGTTGACTTAATAGTTAATCCTGAAATTAAAGATGTATTTTTAATGCGTAATAAAATAATCAGAGGAATAAGAGAATACCTGGACGGCGAAGGATATTTGGAAGTTGAAACTCCAATCTTAAGCCCAATTGCAGGCGGTGCAAACGCAAGACCGTTCATAACTCATCATAACACTTTGGATATAGATATGTACATGCGTATTGCAAATGAGCTTTTCCTTAAAAGATTGGTTGTAGGCGGACTGGGTGACGGCGTTTATGAAATGGGCAAAATGTTCAGAAATGAAGGCATGGATGCAAACCACAATCCTGAATACACTGCAATAGAAATATACAAACCATATGCTGACTTTAACGACATGATGACCTTGACTGAAAATATAGTTGCATTTGTTGCCATGAAAGCAAGAGGAACTACTAAATTGGAGTTCCAGGGCAAAGAAGTGGACTTCACTCCTCCTTGGAGAAGAGTAAAGATGCAGGATATGGTTAAGGAACATACAGGTATTGACTTTGATCTTATAAACACAGATGAAGAAGCAATTGAAATTGCGAAAACAAAAAGGATTGGAAATTAAACCTTTAATGACAAGAGGACATGTTATAAGCGAAATGTTCGAAGAGTTTTGCGAAGAACACTTGCAACAGCCTACATTTGTTACGCATCATCCTGTTGAGATATCACCTCTTGCTAAGAGAAATGTTGAAGATCCTAGACTTACTGACAGATTTGAAGCATTTGCCAACACATGGGAAATTGCTAATGCATTTTCAGAGTTGAACGATCCAATAGATCAAAGAGAAAGATTTGAAGAGCAGGTAAAACAAAAAGAAGCAGGCGATGATGAAGCACACATGATGGACAATGACTTCATCAATGCCATTGAAGTAGGCCTCCCTCCAACAGGAGGACTTGGAATAGGTGTTGACAGAGTTATAATGCTTATTACAGGACAGCCTACAATAAGGGATATCATATTGTTCCCGACAATGAAACCAATAGACTAATAGTATCATATAACATATATAATAGAACTAAACAGAGCAGCATTGCTGCTCTGTTTTTATGTTTCGTATTTTCCTGATATTTCAAGTAATCATATTGTTGTTTGGGGTTGACAAATGAATATGGAAGTGGTAGACTATCAAAGTTGTCTTAAGTGACAGGCGTGAAAATATTGTCAGTTGACAATATGAATAAAATACTGTAGACTGAGCAAACTATCTTTCGAGTGCAAATCAGGATTAAGAAAAAGATAAAAAACATCTTGACAAGCGGCTTCTGAAATGATAGAATATAAAAGTTGCTGGCGACGGCAACAAGTTGAGAATTAAATAAGTAAAAAAAACTTCTTGACAAAGAAAAGCTGATGTGGTAAACTATCAAAGCTGTCTCA
>NZ_CANG01000022.1:0-9321 GCF_000309315.1 Sedimentibacter sp. B4 | reverse complement strand
CTACGCTAAGTGTGCCAAGACTGTTTTTCTCCTTTCGTACAATTCCACAAAATAACGCTGAGTCACAAAAATATTAATTCAATTATTATTATTATAAAAAAATTCCGGCTTGCCGGAATTTTTGTTTTAATATTTATTATTTGAACAAATGAATTTTTCCTGTGTCGTTTAAGTACTTCACAAGTATTGCCACAACAGGTGCTATTATAAATCCTGCAAATCCGAAAAGTCTCAGCCCGGCATACATGGCAGTTATTGTTATGATAGGATGAAGGCCTATTTGATGTCCTACAATTCTTGGCTCTACTATGTTTCTTACAACAGTTACCGTAACGTACAGTATCAACAATCCTCCGCCCATTCTGTAATTATTGAGAATCAATTCTACAATGGCCCATGGAATTATTATTCCGCCAGTTCCAATAATAGGCATTATGTCAAGTACTGCAATTATTGCTGCTAATGGAAGTGCATATGTAACATCCAGCATGTTAAGACCAATCAACAGTTCAATGAATGTAATGAACAATATTATCATGTAGGACTTTATCATTTTCCACAGCGTTCCTGTAAGGAAGGTTTTCGCTTCCGTAAATGTGGAGTTGAACTTATCAGGCAGCTGGCGCTTTATAAAAGCAGTTATGTTGTTGTATTCCACGCTTATGAACACTGAAAGGACAATTGTAAAAATAACGCTTATGAGGTACAGAGGAAAGTTTGAAATGAGTCTTGTAACAATCTGCACCACAGAAATCGATATATTTTTAATAACATCAGAAATATAATTGATACCATTTGTTATAACCTGTGAAATGGCACTTGCTGCATCAGGAGATATTAACTTTGCATTCTCTACAATCCAGTCGTTGAAATCCAAAAGCACAGGCTCAAGTTTTTGAAAATATAAATCTGGCATTACTTTGACCATGTCTGTCAGCTGCGCGAATAAAAATGACAGTATAAGCCAAAGAAGAGTTGCTGCTCCGGCATAAAACATAGCCACTACAAACACTGCCACACCTTTGCCAGTGCTGTTAACAAGCTTGTTAACAAGCCTTGTTATGGGCCGCAGGGCAAGAGCAATTAAAAAACCAACCAAAAATGGCATAACCCAATGAATCATGTAAACAAAAATGAAATATAAAACTGCGTAAACCGTTACTATAAAAGCTACATTCACAATGAATTTTTTCTTGTCGTTTTCAGTCATATCCGCCTCTTATTTTATTTATATGAACAATTATAATATTAATGAAGTTTATTTGCAACTGACATTATGAAATATGCTGTTAATTTTATTGAATTAATATTTTGCTTATAATATAATTGATTAAACTTATTTAGTTATGAACAGCATTATTTAAATCCATATTTTTTCATGTTCAAGGAAAGGTACGGAGAGTTATAAAATTACAATATTGCAACAGTTGAAGGGAGATTAAAGATGAGAGAAATTAATGTAGAAGATATAACCAGGACAGTTGAAAAACTTTGTATAGAATCAAATTACTATCTTCCGCAGGATGTAAAAAAAGCATTAGAAGATGCAGTGGACAAGGAAGAATCGCCTCTAGCAAAAGATATTCTTGAGGACATTCTGAAGAACCAGGAAATTGCAAGAAAAAAGGAAGTTCCCATATGCCAGGACACCGGACTTGCAGTGATATTTCTGGAGCTGGGTCAGGAAGTACGACTTGTTGGGGGAGACCTTAATTCTGCCATAGATGAAGGAGTAAGAAGAGGCTATAAAAACGGATATCTTCGAAAATCAGCAGTTGATGATCCTTTCATGGTGAGAAAAAACACAGGTGACAACACTCCTGCAATAATTCATACTACAATAGTTCCCGGAGACAAAATTAAGCTGATAATTGCTCCTAAAGGAGGCGGAAGCGAAAACATGAGCGCCTTATGCATGCTTAAACCTTCAGACGGTGAAGCAGGCATTAAGAAGTGCGTTATTGATGCTGTAGACAGGGCAGGGTCAAATCCATGTCCACCTATAATTGTTGGAGTAGGAATAGGCGGCACAATTGAAAAAACAACTCTTATTGCCAAACAGGCTCTTTTGAGGGAAGTTGGACAGCATCATCCAAATCCTGTAGTGGCAAAGATGGAAAAAGAGCTTCTTGAGGAAATAAACAATCTTGGCATTGGTCCTCAGGGATTTGGCGGAAGCACCACAGCCCTTGCCGTAAACATAGAAACTTTTCCTGCACACATTGCAAGCATGCCTGTTGCCATAAACATTCAGTGCCATGTGGCAAGGCATAAAGAAGCAATTATATAATGGAGGTAGACATGGCTAAAATAGTAAATTTACCGCTGACTGACGAAACAGTGAGCGATTTAAAAGCAGGAGACAGAGTTCTTCTTAACGGCATCATGTACACAGGTAGGGATGCTGCTCACAAAAGGATTGCAGAACTTATAAACAAAAATGAAGAGCTTCCCATGGACATAAAAAACCAGACAATTTATTACGTAGGACCATGTCCTGCTAAACCGGGACAGGCAATTGGTTCAGCAGGTCCCACAACAAGCGGAAGAATGGATGCATATGCCCCTCTTTTAATGGATCATGGTCTTAAGGGGATGATTGGAAAGGGCCTTAGAAGCAAGCAGGTTGTGGACTCAATAATCAAGAACAATGCTGTTTATTTTGCTGCAATCGGCGGAGCAGGAGCACTTCTTGCTGAAGCAATAAAGGAAGCAGAAGTAATTGCTTTTCCAGACCTCGGGGCAGAAGCAATTTACAGACTGAAAGTTGAAAATTTCCCTGTTACAGTAGTAATAGACAATGAGGGAAATGATTTATATAAAATCGGGAAAGAACAATACAAAAAATAGGAGGTGATTACATGATTATAAGCACTAAAACAAAATTATTAGGGCTGCTGGGCTACCCTCTGGGACATTCTCTTTCTCCCATCATGCATAACACAGCATTTGAGAGCCTGGGTCTTGGCAAAATATATATTCCCATAGAGGTGTTGCCTGAAAACTTGGAAACAGTTGTGAGGGGCATGGCTAAGATGAACTTTGAAGGCTTTAATGTAACAATACCTCATAAAATCGAAATTATGAAGTATCTTGATGAAATTGACGAGTATGCAAAATGCATCGGTGCCGTTAACACTGTTGTGGTACATGAGGGAACCCTCAAGGGTTACAACACAGACGGCATGGGATTCTTGAAATCATTCGAGGAGAGCACAGGAACAAAAATAAATGGAAAAAATGTTTTTATACTTGGAAGCGGCGGGGCTTCAAGAGCAATAAGCATGACACTGGCGCTAAAAAAGGCAAATAAAATTTTCATATGCAACAGAACATATGAGAAAGCAGTTTCTCTGGCTGATGACATAAACAAACAGACAGGAGCAGACAGTGTGGCTGTAAAACATGAATATGATGAAATGAAAAAAGCAATAGCAGACTGCCAGGTTCTTATAAATACAACAAGCGTGGGAATGTCACCAGACATTGATTCAAGCCCATTGGACAGAGAACTGCTGAACCCTTCGCTTACAGTGTGCGATGCTGTTTACAATCCTAGAAAAACCAGATTATTGAAGGATGCAGAAGAAATGGGCTGCACGACGGTAGAAGGACTTAAAATGCTTGTTAATCAGGGTGCAGAAGCTTTTGAAATATGGACCGGAATTAAAGCTCCTGCTGAGCTGATGTTAAAAGCAATAAGCAAATAATATTAAATTAATTTTAATTGATCAAGTTCAGTATTTGTTCTGGATAAAAGCAAATTATGTATGTCAAATCAGAAATCATCTTCATATACTAAATTAAAAAAAGCAGGTGATTTCATGTCTATTTTTAACAATATATCAATGCAGCAGACGCCGGCAGTGTTTAATCCGATTTCAGATACAGCCAATACTACAAGAGTAAATTTCGATGATATTTATGCTTACAACGTTGCAGTTACAAATATAATATATCCAAGCAGCAATATAAGCTGGCGCCCCAATGCTGTCATCATGGTACCTTACGACAAGTGGCAGTACGGAGTTTGTGCTTCAAGCATTGTTCACTTCCCAATCAATGCACCCATAATGTTTACTGACAGGAACTTTATACCTCCTATTATTTTAAATGAAATATTGAGGCTATCTCCGACCGGCGACAATGTACCGGCACAGATACTTGTTGTGGGCCCCATATCATCATCCATAGAAAATGCATTGATGGCTCTTGGATTTTCTACTTACAGAATAACAACCTTTGAAGATGTTTACAGAGCTTGTTATGATATTATTGATTTCAGATTTAACGTGGTTCCTTCAGAATCTGAAATAGGAAAAAAAGATGTAATGGTAATATCAGGAGAGGACTATTCAGAGGGGATTCCAGCAGCCTTTTATGCGGCTCACATGGATGTTCCAATCATCCTGGTACAGCAAAACTCAATACCACAGCCCATACAAAACTTTATCCTAAGCAACAGAGGAAAGAATTATTTTATAGTGGGTTCCACAAAGACCGTCAGTGATAATGTGGAAGCCCAAATAAGAAATTCAATAACAGGAACCATTCATAGAATCAGCGGAAACGACCCCTACACCATTGCAATAAATTTTGCAAGGTACCAAAGTCCTGTTGATGATTTCGGATGGAAGCACAATACAAGAAATGGCTGGGCATTTTCATTTGGTGAACTCAGCAAGTGGTATCATCTGGTATCCAGTGTCATGTTTGCTCACTTAAGCAAACATACGCCTCTTTTGCTAGTAGACAGGAATTCCATGCCTGCATCTGTCAGAGAATATGTAACCAGCGTCAATCCGACAAAGGAAATGGCACACATGCCGCCGTACATGCACAGCTACATTTTAGGAAGTTTTTCAGACATATCCCATGAAACACAGGTTGCC
Organism: Sedimentibacter sp. B4; assembly: GCF_000309315.1. Lineage (NCBI taxonomy): Bacteria > Bacillati > Bacillota > Tissierellia > Sedimentibacter > Sedimentibacter sp. B4. The sequence goes on along the minus strand of NZ_CANG01000022.1, from coordinate 4,429 downwards.
GTCGAGGAAGTAATGGATATAATGTCTAAGATGGAACACTGATTTTAATTTAAGGAGTTAAAAGACGATTCTAAGAAGAATCGTCTTTTAGCATATTTGACTACTGTTAATCATAATTGCCGATTTGTTTTCTATATTTGGTGCATTTTTTAATGTAATATGTTAAAATAATATAAATATAATAAAGAGAGGTTACTATGCCAGCATTAAGATTTAGAGCAATAGATATGAACAAAGCTTTGACAATAAGCAAATTAATGATTGATGATCTTCAGGAGTTGATTCAGTGCCCAAGAGAATATTTCAGCATAGAGGTAGTAAATTCTTCTTTCATAATGGATGAAAAAGTTGTGGAAGGTCTTCCGGCTGTGGATGTTTTATGGTTTGACAGAGGACAGGAAATTCAAGACAAAGCAGCTATGATAATTACAAAGCACATAAACCTATTGGGATACAAAAATGTGGACGTTATTTTTCAAGCGCTTGAAAAAAGCAGATATTACGAAAACGGAGAGCACTTTTAAGTATTTGTAACTGAAGCGCTTATGAGAATTACTATATTAATTTTACAAGGAGGTTGCTTTGAAAACCACATTAATTAGAAAAGATGATGTTATAACTTCAAAATGGGCAGGCGGAGAAAGCAGACAATATTTTATTTATCCTTTGAATTCTTCTTATGCTGACAGGAATTTTTCATTTAGGCTCAGCATGGCCGAGTCTTACAGCGAAGAGGAAGCAAAATACAGCAATCTTGAAAATTACACCAGACACTTGATCATGCTTGAAGGTAAGGCTCATGTTTTTCACAAAGACCACTATGATTTGCTTATGGAATCCTACAAACATATAGATGTGTTTGACGGAGGATGGGAATCCTCAGCAGCAGGCAAGGTAACAGATTTCAACATGATGCTTTCAAAGGACTTTCATGGAAAGATGACTGTTGTTGAAAATGACGGAATACTTAAAAATGAATTTTGCAGGGAATATAATAAAACATTTGATTTCAATGCATTTTATTGTGGCAAAGGTGAAGCTGTTTTTGAAGTGTCAACTGGCGAGAAGATTGAAATATCTGAGGGAGATATGGCAATACTAGAAAATGTGGAAAATGATATTGAAATTAATGTTGTTCTTAAAGATTCAAAACTTGTACGGATGGATATATGCTGCATTGATATGAAGTGATTTCGATTAACATCTTAAAAAAATATAATATCAGGAGGAAAGATGACGCACATAACAAATACTTTTGATAACGGTAAAATTAAGCTTAAAAACAGACTGGTTATGCCTCCCATGGCAACAGCTAAGGCAGCTGACGATGGAAAAGTCAGCAGTGAAATCTTAGACTATTATGATGAAAAGTCTAAAGGAGGATACATTTCACTGGTGATAATCGAGCATAGTTACATTTCGGAAGAAGGTAAGGCAAGTTTAAAACAGTTGTCAGTAGCTGATGACAGCTGTAAGGAAGGATTGAAAGAATTAGCAGACATAATACATAAAAATGGCTCTAAGGCAGTCATGCAGCTTAACCATGCCGGCAGCCTTTCAAGAAGTGAAGTTACATTAAATACTGTAGGACCTTCGTCAGTTTTAAATCCCCGCAAACTTAACGACACAGTTCCAAGAGAACTCTCAAAAAAAGAAATTAAGGAAATAGTTGAAAGATTTAAGAATGCAGCAATCCGTGTTAAAAAAGCAGGATTTGACGGTGTTGAAATCCATTCGGCTCACGGATATTTGTTGAACCAGTTTTTGTCACCACTGACAAACAAGAGGACAGACGATTACGGAAATGATATTTATGGAAGAATAAAGCTCCACCTTGAAGTGATAAAGGCAGTGAGAGAAGCGGTTGGAGATTTCCCAGTGCTTATTAGAATAGGTGCTTCAGATTACACTGAGGGGGGAACATCCATGGAGGATTTGAAGGTTGCAGCAAAGAGTTTTGAAGAAGCAGGCATTGACATGATAGACATAACAGGTGGCATGTGCGGTTTTATTCTCCCAGACAACAAAGAACAGGGATATTTTTCTGAACTTTCTGAGGCTGTAAAAAGTGTAGTGAACGTTCCTGTTATTCTTACAGGAGGAATCACTGAAGCAGCAGCTGCTGAAAAACTTCTCATTGAAGGCAAGGCTGATTTTATAGGAGTCGGGAGAGCAATATTAGCTGATTCAGACTGGGCAAGAAATGCAATTGAAAATATATAGTAGGAGTATGGTATGAATGATACAGTACTGATTATAATTGATATTCAAAACATGTATTTTGAGGAAGGAAGTTATAAACTGTTCAATGCTGAAGAAGCATCTTTAAAGGCTGCTAAAATATTGAATCATTTCAGAAGAAAAAAATTGCCTGTAATATATATAAAACACATTTTCAAGGATGATAAAATAACTAAGCAGGAGCTGATGAGAAAGTGTGAAATTCATAAAAATGTCATGCCTGTTCATGGTGAAATTATAATTGAAAAGAATTATCCAAGTTCATTTCTTAATACTGATCTCAAGTCATGTCTGGATGATTTAAAGGCTTCCAAGCTTGTAGTAGCTGGAATGATGAGCCATATGTGCATTGATACAACTGTCCGTGCAGCACAAAATTACGGATATGATGTAACTGTACTTGAAGATGCGTGCACAACAAAGAACTTGCACACAAAAGACGGAGAAATCCATGCAAGTGTGGTTCATGATGTGTTTATGGCTTCCTTGAATGGTACATTTGCCAGGGTTATGACAGTGGATGAATACATAGGTGCTGAAAACCAACAATAAGCAAATATAATACTTCATGTTGACTTATTATATCATTAGGAATATAATATTGTTTTGCAAGAAAAAGTTGCTCAGGCAGCTTTTTTTTCTTGACTTGAAGGAGGACAAAATGGAACAAATCAAAGAAAACAAAATGGGTGTAATGCCTGTTAGGAAATTGCTAGTAAGTATGTCTATACCCATGATGATATCAATGGTAGTACAGGCTTTATATAATGTTGTTGACAGCATATTTGTTGCAAGAATCAGCGAGGATGCACTGACTGCAGTATCGCTGTCTTTTCCGGTTCAAAATCTTATGGTGGCTATAGCAGTAGGTACAGGTGTAGGAATCAATGCTTTGCTTTCAAAAAACCTTGGCGAGAAAAACATGGAAGAAGTAAACAGCATTGCAGACAATGGAATATTCCTGGCATTCTTAAGCTATTTGTTATTCCTTGTTTTTGGAATGACATTTGTCAGACCTTATTTTGGCGCTCAGACTAACAACGCTGAAATAATTGAATACGGAATTTCTTACTTATCTGTATGCTGCATTGCTTCTATTGGAATTTTCGGACAGGTAACATTTGAACGTCTGTTGCAGTCCACAGGAAAAACCATATTCACCATGATAACGCAGGGAATCGGTGCAATCATAAATATAATACTTGATCCCATATTAATATTCGGTTTGTTTGGCATGCCCAAAATGGGAATAGAAGGAGCAGCTCTGGCAACTGTCATAGGACAAATTGCCGCATGGCTTTTAGCTGTTGTTTTTAACGTCAAATACAACAATGAAATTAAAATTCAGGCAAAGGGCTTCAGACCTAACATAAAAACAATTAAAAAAATCTATGCAATTGGTATTCCGTCAATAATAATGCTTTCAATCACTTCTATTACAACATACTGCATCAACAATATTCTGATGAAATTTTCAGCAACAGCAACAGCTGTGTTCGGAGTATACTACAAACTTCAAAGTTTTGCGTTCATGCCGGTGTTTGGCCTCAATAACGGTATGGTTCCCATAATTTCATACAATTATGGCGCCAGAAACAAGGAAAGAATAATCCACACAATCAGATTGAGCATAGAAATTGCCATTGGAATAATGCTTTTTGCACTTTTAATAATACAGCTGTACCCTGAAAAGATGCTTTTATTATTCAATGCTTCCAATGATATGATAAGCATTGGAATTCCGGCTCTAAGGATTATAAGTCTCAGTTATCTTTTTGCAGGATTTTCAGTTGTTGCAGGGTCTGTTTTCCAGGCATTTGGCAACGGTGTAATGAGCCTTATGGTTTCGGTGGGCAGACAGCTGGTGGTCCTTGTTCCAGCAGCATATCTTCTTTCTCTGTCAGGCAATGTGAACCTTGTATGGTGGTCATATCCAATAGCTGAAGTAGCTTCTCTTATATTGAGCATATTTTTTCTGAAGATTATATACAGCACGAAAATTGAGCCAATTTCAGACTGCTTTGGCGGCGATGATGGGGATGACATTGCAGGCGGTGCAATGCAGGGAGCAAAATAATATTTAAATTGAGAATCTGCACGGCCAGCTCCGTGATACATCATATAATTGCAAATAACTAACACGGCTTGCCGTGTTTTTTTATATACGAGGAAAGTTCTCTTTCCTCGT
>NZ_CANG01000023.1:0-18761 GCF_000309315.1 Sedimentibacter sp. B4 | reverse complement strand
AAATTATTATGGTGGATATGGCCTAGTTGGTTATGGCGCCAGATTGTGGCTCTGGAGGTCGAGGGTTCGAATCCCTCTATTCACCCCCATTTTAATTGTAAAATATGGCGCTATAGCCAAGTGGTAAGGCATAGGTCTGCAACACCTTGATCTCCAGTTCAAATCTGGATGGCGCCTCCAAAAACCTTGCACCGTTAGCTCAGTTGGATAGAGTGTTCGGCTACGAACCGGAAGGTCGTGGGTTCGAATCCCTCACGGTGCACCAATAGCAACACAATCAAAGACTCATAAATGTGGGTCTTTTTTATTTTATCCCTTTTTAGCCCTTAAGGTAATTATATTATAAAAAGATAATGACATAAAGCAAGCCCTTTTGGCTTATTTTTGTTTTACAGAAGATTTGTAGCGGTTTTTTCCTTAAGAAAAAATCCCTATCTTTGACATCTGAGATACAATTGAATAAGACTTAAATTGTATGGCTGGTATTCTAAATTTCTTGACTTTATAATTTGAAGCCTCTAATATTATATTGTGAGGTACACGTTTGCAATCTGCAATCACTAATTAATTATCTGGAAAGAAGTGAAACAATGAAAAATGAGTATGAAAAAACTGATTCCGTCTGCATCAGAGTGGAAGATGTAGGTAAATCATTTGGTAAAAAGCAGGTTTTGTATGACATCAGTATTAACGTAAATTATTCACAAATTCTTGGGCTTCTTGGTCCTTCGGGTTCGGGCAAGACAACTCTGGTGAAAATAATTGCAGGGGTTGACAACGCAACCCGAGGAAATGTTTTTATGCTGGGCGAAAAAATGCCCAAGCTTTCCGCAATGGGGAATATTGGATATATGGCACAATCTGATGCTCTCTTCGGCGAACTGACAGCTGAAGAAAACCTTCGCTTCTTTGCAGCCTTATATGGATTGAAAGGTTTGAAAAGAAAAAATCAGATCAATGAGGTCATGGAAATTGTGGGGTTAACTGATGATCTGAAAAAGCAGGTGAAAAAATATTCAGGAGGTATGAAACGCAGGCTGTCTCTCGCAGCAGCCCTTATACATAAACCTCGTGTTTTAATATTGGATGAACCTACTGTTGGAATAGATCCGGTGCTTAGAAAATCTATATGGAATGAACTGTATAATCTTAAAAAAGAAGATTCCACAATTATTGTTACAACACATGTAATGGATGAGGCATTAAACTGTGATAATCTTGGGATGATACGTGACGGAAGAATTATCGCAATAGGTACTCCTGAAGAACTGCTTGAAGCAACATCTTCCGAGACACTTGAAGGTGCATTCTTATACTACGGAGGTAAGACTGAATGAGAGTAATTGCAATAGTTGTAAGAATACTACTTCAGCTTAAGCATGATAAGAGAACCATGGGCTTGATGATTGTAGCTCCGATACTTGTTTTAACATTGATGTCATTTATTTTTAACGGCAATGTCTATCATCCTAAAATAGGAATAATAAATGCTCCCATTCTCTTTGTCAACAGACTTGAGGACAAAGAGGCAAGTGTTGTAAGACTTGATGAAAATAATTCTGAAGAGTCATTGAATCTTTTCGAAGTTGATGCTGTAATAGATTTCAAAAGCGGTGTGCCAAATATAAGGCTTGAAGGCAGCGATCCTGCCAAGAACAAGGCAGTCCTTTCACTTGTTCAGAACATAATGCATCCTTTTTCGTCTTTTGAAACAGATATAACATATTTGTACGGTTATGAGAATATGTCTTCTTTTGATAACTTCGGACCTATTCTGATTGGATTTTATGTATTCTTTTTCGTTTTCCTGATAGCAGGTGTTTCATTTTTAAGCGAACGAAACACTGGAACGCTGGAAAGAACCCTTGCCTCTCCAATAAAAAGATGGGAAATAGTTGTTGGTTATCTTCTTGGATTCGGAATCTTCACAATAATTCAATCAGCCTTGATAGCGTGGTATTCCATTGAAGTTCTCGATTTGATGATGGTAGGCTCCTTTGCCTTGGTGCTCATTATAACAATTTTAACTGCAATGACAGCACTTTCAATAGGAACCTTCATATCTGCATTTGCTGAAAATGAAATGCAGATGATTCAATTTATACCTATAGTAATAGTTCCTCAGGTATTTTTCTCAGGCTTGTTTGATCTCAGCACCATGATTCCATTGCTTCAGATAGTTGGACGGTTCACGCCTCTTTGGTATTCAGCTGATGCATTAAGAAACATAATGATACGCGGCAAGGGATGGAGCTCCATAGCATTTGATGTCCTGATTTTATGTATATACTGCATCTTTTTCATTATTGCAAATATTCTTGCTCTTAAAAAGCATCGAAAAATATAATGAGGTGAAAAATGAAAAAATTATTGCTGGTTTTAACAACATTCTTCATTCTTACAGGATGTTCATCAAATTCAGAAAATTTAACCTTGAAAGGAGAAATACAAAATAACATTGTATCATCTGTAAGCGAAGTTTCCGGAAAAATTGTTCAAATGAATAAGCAGCAGGGAGAACCCGTCAAGAAAGGAGATATAATTGCAGTTATAGACAGTATTAATCAAGAGTATATAGTTGATCAGCTGCAGGCGGTTGTCGACATGAAAAAGGCAAAGCTTGAAGAATTAGAAAATGGGGCACGCCCGGAGCAAATTGAGCAAGCAAGTGCAAAAGTTGAATCATTAAAAGCACAGCTTGATATTTTGACAGCAGAGTCAGAATCCGGAAGCAGCAGCGTTTCAATTGCACAGGATGCTTTAGAATCAGCCCAAATAAACTATGATTACATAAAATCACAATATGATATAGTCATGGAATCTTATAACGAAGATATTATTTCAAAAAGTGATTTGGATTTAGCAGCATATAAGCTTGATACAGCCAAGACACAGCTTGACACAGCAAAAAGCCAGCTTCAAAGTGCAAAGATCAAATCAGATCAAGGAATAAAAGCAGCCAATGCAAATTATGATGCGGCAAATGCAGAGCTTAAGCTGCTTCAAAGCGGTGCTGCAAAAGAATCCATTGATATGGCTCAGGCTGATTTAAATCAATCAATTGCACAGTTAAGACAAGGCCAAAATACATTAAGCAAATATAATATTGCAGCTCTGGCTGACGGCATAATCATCAGTAAAAACTTTGAGCTTGGTGACATTGTCACTGCTGGAGGAGACATTGCAGATGTTGCTGTTTTAAATGATATTTATGTACTATGCTATATACCTGATAAATATCTCGATAGAATTTATTACAACCAGGAACTGGATGTGAAAACATCTCAAGGAACTCAAAAGGGAAGAGTAAGTTATATTTCACTTACTCATGAATATACTCCCAAAGATAAGCAGTCTACCTCTGACAGCAAACACACTGCTACGAAAATTAAAATAGCGATTGATGATGCAAATGGAATATTAAAGTCAGGAATTACAGCAGAAGTTATAGTTCCGTTAATTGAATAATAAATTAGATGGTTATTTAATTATGGGGGGTATTGGAGGACTATGACTATATAAAAATTGACTGCGATTATATATGTATATATAATATTATAATAGTGCTGTTGTATTTTCCATAAGGATGAATAATAGATTGATATACATGCCAGAGGCGAAAGTATAAGATCCATAATTACATATGTTTTATTGTGGCAAGAGTGTATATATTTATGAAAGGAACTTTTCATATGAACAAGGAGATAAAAATATTCATTTTTTAAAAATTATATTAATGTTAATTAACATATAAGGAGAGTAGTATGATTGAAGAAAAATTAAAAAAAGCAATCGCCATCTATTGATGAATGGCTTAAAGAAGCAAAAAAAGATCCAGCAGCTTTACAAGAAGGAATGTTTTTAGTCCATAATGGCGTTGTACGTCAAACCCCGAAAGTTAAGGTTCGTCAGGGAATTGATGATGGATCTTTGGTCAAAGGCATGGAATTTTCATATGATGCTGATAAGGTTGAAGCAGCAATTGATGAAACCTATAAGTTGGATGGAATTTTTTATGTTAGAGTTTGGCTTAACGAAGGGCATCTTCAGCTGGGCGATGACATAATGTATGTGCTTATAGGAGGTGACATCAGACCTCATGTTGTTGATGCTCTTCAATTTCTCGTAGGAAAGATCAAAAACGAATGTGTTACTGAAATTGAAAATAAATAGAACATAGGAGAATGAAGACGTCTTGTTTTAAAAGAACTTTTTTATTTTTATCTACTAAGATTAAACATACTATTATAGGGTAAAAATAACTTATGATAAAGTTATCAAAAATACAATATATTTCTGGTGAAAGGAGCGGATAATTTATGAAACCGCTAAATATCGCTTGTTCAAGAACAGCTATGGCTTATGTACTGTCAGGCAGAGATATCATATTAGTTGAGGAGACAGATTTTACGGATATTGCAGCAGTTGTATTGATGGATTTGGATTTAGATATAAAATGGATTCAAAAGGTTAAAAATACAAATTTCGGTATTCCGATTATTATTATTGCAAGAAAAGATAATAAAATAAAACCAAACTTGCTGGAAAAGGGATATACAATACTTGATGGAACTATAGAAAATTTAGAAAAGAACAGCTATAAGATTGAAAAAATTGCCAGTGATTATCAGGAAAAGGTGTTGCCGCCATTCTTCAGATCATTGGCCAATTATATGGAGATGCACAATGTTAAGTTTAATTGTCCGGGTCATCAGGGAGGACAATATTTCAAGAAACATCCTGCAGGCAGATATTTGTATGATTTCTATGGTGAAAATATATTCCTTACTGACATTTGCAATGCGGATGTTGCACTTGGAGATTTGTTGATTCATGAAGGTCCGCCTGCAGATGCTCAAATTAATGCTGCAAGAATATATAATGCAAATAAAACTTATTTTGTAATGAACGGGACAAGTACCGCAAATACAATCACCATTAATGCATTGGTTGCCCCTGGAGACCTTGTGCTTTTTGACAGAAACAATCATAAGTCTGTATACACAGCGGCTTTGATGCAGGCAGGAGGTAATGCAGTATTCCTTGAGACAGCACGTAATCCATTTGGATTTATCGGAGGAATAGATGATCATTGTTTTAATGAAGATTACTTAAGAAATTTGATAAGAAAAACAGACCCGGAAAAAGCTAATGATGTAAGACCTTTTCGTCTTGCTGTAATCCAATTGGGAACATATGACGGAACAATATACAATGCAAGACAGGTTGTAGATAAGATTGGACATCTTTGCGACTATATATTGTTTGATTCTGCATGGGTTGGATATGAGCAATTTATTCCTATGATGAAAGACTGTTCACCGCTATTGTTAGAGCTTAATGCGAATGACCCTGGAATTTTTGTTACACAATCTGTTCACAAACAACAAGCAGGCTTTTCTCAATCTTCATATATTCATAAAAAAGATAATCACATCAGAAACCAAAAGAGATACATTGATCATAAACGATTTAACAATTCATTCAGAACATATGCAAGCACAAGTCCTTTCTATCCGCTGTTTGCATCTTTGGATGTCAATGCAAGAATGCAGGACGGAGAAGCAGGCAGGCACTTATGGGCTGAATGTGTTAAAACAGGCGTTGATGCAAGAAAAGAAATCATTAAGAGATGTAAGCTTCTAAAACCGTTTATACCTCCTGTTGTAAGGGGTAAGAACTGGGAAGAATATGATACTGAGGAAATAGCAAATTCAATTGAATTTTTTGAATTTAAACCCGGAGAGAAATGGCACTCTTTTGAGGGCTACGGGGAAAAACAATATTTTGTGGACCCAAATAAATTTATGCTCACAACTCCCGGCATCAATGCTGAAACCGGAGAATATGAAGACTTCGGAATTCCTGCTGTCATACTTGCAAATTACTTGAGAGAGAGTATGATAATTCCTGAAAAGAATGACTTCAATTCAATACTGTTCTTAATGACACCGGCAGAGACTCCTGAGAAAATGGAAATACTTGTTACACAATTAGAAGATTTTGAAAAAATCATAAATGAAGACGTACCTATTAGTGAAGTGCTTCCGGAGCTTTACAGAAAATACGAAGAACGCTACAAGGATTATACAATAAGACAATTATGTCAGGAAATGCATGACTTCTACAGAAGCAAGGATGCAAAGGTGTGTCAAAAACAATTGTTCAGAGCAGATTATTTCCCAGAACGCGCAATAACTCCATGGGAAGCTGATAATGAACTTACAAGGAACAATGCTAAATTGGTAAAACTTGATGATATCCTCGGTGAAATAGCATTAGAAGGTGCTTTGCCGTATCCTCCAGGAATTTTCTGCGTAGTTCCAGGAGAAAGATGGAATGAAGTAGCTCAAAAATATTTTCTCATACTTGAAGAACTCATAAACAAATTTCCTGGCTTTGCTCCTGAAATACAAGGAGTTTATCTGGAAAAAGAAAATGGGTCCATTAAAGGATATGGGTATGTATTAGATAGAAAAAATGACTCAAAAGTAAATTGAAGAATGTTAATGGCTCCGAAATTGTCGGAGCTATTTTTTATAAAAATGATCGTCAGAAAGCTTGATAACTTTATTATTTTGTAGTAAGGTCGTAGTAGTAGAATTTTATAAACTAATAATATTTATAGGATAGGGAGGAGAGGCGTAATGAATATAAGATTAATGAATGAAAATGACTATGATAACACCTATCAGATTTGGATTAATACGCCAGGAATGGGATTGAATAATTTAGATGATTCCAGGGAAGGTATTGCAAAGTTTTTAAAAAGGAATCCAAAGACTTGTTTTGTTGCTGAAGATAACGGAAAACTAATAGGAATTATTATGAGCGGTAATGATGGGAGAAGAGGATATATATATCATACAGCAGTTGTACCGGCAGAACGCAATAAAGGTGTTGGGACAGCACTGTTGAATGTTTCTTTAAATGCATTGAAAGAAGAAGGAATAAATAAAGTAGCATTGGTTGTATTTGCTGAAAATATCACAGGCAATAAATTTTGGGAAAGTCATGAGTTTATTCAACGAAACGACTTAATATATAGAAATAAGGCATTAAGTGATATTCAAAGAATAGATACCTGATTAAAAATCAACGTTCATATTAATGCTTGTATGCTCCCATTGCTTAAAGCAAAATAATGTTACAGGATGTAGACTTAAAATAATTATAATGGCTAGTCTTCATAGCAGCCAGGTTAAGGGGTGATAATATGAATGAAATGAAAAAAGAACTGATTGCACCATGCGGTATGAACTGCAGACTATGCATCGGATATCAAAGAGAAAAAAATAAGTGCGCGGGATGCCGCAATGAAATTGACATAAGATATGTAACAAAAGGCAGTATCAGCTGTATAATTAAAAATTGCCCTGAAATAAAGAAAAGCAAGTCAGGATTCTGCTTTGAATGTGAAAAGATGCCCTGCAGAAGGCTTAAGCAGTTAGACAAGAGATATAAAACAAAATATCATATGAGTATGCTTGAAAACCTTAATTATATAAAGGAACACGGCATTGATGAATTCCTTGCCAATGAGGAATTGAGGTGGAGATGTCCTAACTGCGGAAATATATTATCCGTACATAGGACAACGTGTCTTAAATGCAATGAACAAGTTAAATAAACTCATGAAAAAAATATATCATAAAGATTGTGTTATGTATTGTTAAGCATAAACAAATCATGTTCTTTGTCGATATAATCAATATATGACTTAAGAAAAAGTAATCAACTAAGTTTATATCTTGGAGGGAAAATGAAAAAAGAATATCTAGAGGTACTTGGAAATTTGATCGGTATTTTTCAAAATTTAGTGACGGCAGATTTTAATATTGCTGTAAGCGACACAGAAAAAATTGTAGCAGCAAGTCCCGGAAAAACAATAAATTTAAATCTTCATACCGGTGAAATTCTTAAGGAAGGTTCAGTTGCTATGGAAGCCATAAATTCAGGAAATCCGGTTATAAGACAGGTTCCTCGTGAAGTTTACGGAGTTCCATATATGGGCAGGGCGATACCTTTATTAGATGGTAATGAAGTTTTCGGCTGTATCATAGTTGCTGAATCATTAGATGCAAAAGAAAAACTGATAGATATGGCTCAAAATTTATCAACAACAATAGAACAGATAACTGCTGCAATGGAAGAAAATGCAGCAGGATTAGAAAAGGTAGCCGGCTTAAGCCATCAAATGGAACAGGTTTCAGAGGTTAACCTGCAATCTGTCATGGAAACGGATAAGATAGTTGATACTGTTTATAACATAGCAAGACAATCCAAGCTTTTAGGTTTTAATGCTTCAATAGAAGCAGCACATGCAGGAAAAGCAGGACGAGGGTTTACTGTTGTTGCTTCTGAAATAAGTCAATTAGCTGAGAATAGTACCAACTCTACAAAAAAGATAACAGATATATTAGAAAAATTGAAAACAGAAAATGGTAAGGTAAACAAGACAAGCCAGGAATTATCTTTGATATTAAATCAAATAGCAGCCGCTACCGAGGAAGTCAGCGCAGCAACTCAAGCCCTGACACATATGTCATCAGAATTGTTGGATATGGCTGAAAATTTAATATAAGAACAGAAATAAGAGGACTGCTCTTTGTGATTGACAGTATTTATCAATCCCTAAGAACTGTCTCCTTATATTATTTGAAATTTTTCCACGCCCCCTCTGACAGCAGCGACAAGGAGAACTTTTCCCTCTCATGTCAGTCTATGAAGTAGCCGATGGAATTAAAGATACTTGCTAAACCTTTCATATTAAGAATTTTGATTTCCTTGTAATGCTGGGAGATCAGTTTTTCATCTGCAAAAGTGTTCAATAATTTCGTTACAGAGACCCTGTTCATACCAGTCAATAATGCAATTTGTTCATGGGTATATTGGACTACATCACCTGCACAGTTAGTGTATAAAAAATAAGCTAACTTTTCATTGTTTTTCATAAAACGATTACAACATATATAATTTGATAATGTTATTATTTTATTAATAAAAATTCCATTAAGTTAAGAATTGATACTTTGTTTTTTATGCACTTTTCCAAAAATACATTAGCATTCATGTAGTATAGCTGTACATTAGTAACAGAATCAACGCTGATCTTTCGTTTTTGAATATTAGAAAGCGGTTCACTTCCTATAAGCTGATTTTCATCAATGTAAAAAAGTGTTATTTCATCACCCCGTTCATTGAGGCAATATGTCCTTACACGGCCTTTTGCTACAAAATATATTTTATCGGTAGAATCACCCTTTTGAAAGATTATTTCTCCGGGAGAGTATTGTTGAGCATGTCCAAATAGTCTGAATATTTCAGCAACATTTAATTCAATATCTTTATTATCTTGTATCATATATACTCCTATAATAGTTATTTATAAAATGTAACAAATACTACAATTGGTTTTAAGTTATTATGTTATTATATCACAAAAGAGTAAAAACGTTTACATTTTTTTGAAAATATATAGGCAACATAGGATAATTTTTAATCAAAAGTTTTATTAAGGTTTTAAATAGTCCTTTTTAATATACTGCCATTAAACAGAAAATAATTAAATATTAAATCTTGTATCAGGATATGACTATTATTTTAAAGAGGTGAAGTATGAATAAAACTATGAAATGCATTGTAAAGGTAAGTGCAGGACCAGGTAATTTGGAATTATGGGAGAAGCCTATTCCATCACCAGGACCGGGAGAGGTACTTGTAAAGGTACACTTGACTGCCATCTGCGGTACAGATATTCATATTAAGGATTGGGAAGAATTTGCCCAAAAACGCATGTCTCCGCCCACTACCATAGGACATGAATTCTGCGGAAATATTATTGAGGTTGGACCGGGTGTAAGCAAAGAAAGAATTGGACAATTAGTGTCAGCTGAAAGTCACATAGCATGTCACAAATGTTCCTTATGCCTTGATGGCAAAGAAAATCTATGCGTTAATACAAAAGCCATAGGTGTTCATGTAAATGGCTGCTTTGCTGAATATGTGACAATACCTTCAGAAAATGCGTATGTTTGCAATCCTGCTATTTCAGAGGAAAATAATGCAATGCTGGAGCCTCTTGGCGTTGCTGTTCACGCTGCCACGAAAGTTGAGCTGGGCGGAAAGATTGTGGCAATAACAGGCTGCGGACCAATAGGTCTCATGGCTGCCACCGTTGCAAAAAAACTTGGTGCTGCAAAAGTTATATGCGTGGAACCTAACAGCTACCGTGCTGAAGCAGCATACAAAATGGGAGCAGATCTGGTTTTAAATCCAATCGGCTGCGACATTGTAGAAGAAATGAAAAGAGAGTGTGAAGGTCTTGGACCGGATGTGGTGCTGGAATTCTCCGGCAACGTAGGAGGAATACAGGCTGCTACAAAATACATTCGTGCCGGCGGTTCTATTGTGGTTGGTGGACTGCCGAACCGTGAAGTTCCTCTTAATTTTACAGAGACATTCTACAGAGGAGTTAATCTGATTGGAATCAGCGGACGTGAAATGTATCATACATGGAAGGTTATGAAAGGACTGCTTGATGCAGGCATGGATGTATCCGGCTGTGTAAGCCATATCCTGCCAATGGAAGAGTATGATAAGGCATTTGAACTGTTGGCGTCGGGACAGGCACTGAAAATATTGCTGAGACCGTAGCGATATGTATTTGTAAAAAGAAGCATTAGCTTTGATTAAATTATAGTTAATAAAAAATTATTAAAAATATAAAGGAGGAACATAATGGATTATTCAAAGGATTTTTTAACTGAGCTCTATAAGGAATTAGTTGAATTAAGATTGTTTGAAGAAAAATTAGTAGAGATTTACGCTCTGGGAAAAGTACCAGGACATATTCACAGCGGAGTAGGTCAGGAGGCTACTTTTGTAGGAACTCTTGCCACAAGAAAACAAGGCGATTATTATAAAATTTCTCATAGACCTGTTGGCACAGCAGCAATTATAGGAGTTCCCTTAAATACAGTATTCTCAGAAATTATGGGTAAAAGAGACGGCAATTCAGGCGGAAGAGGCGGAGTAAACCACGTGGCTTTGCTGAGCAAAGGAATGCTTGGTTTTTCAGGAACATTAGGCAGTGACATGGCAGTAGGCGTAGGCGCAGGGCTTACTATCAGAAAAAATAAAACTGACAATATGGTATATGTATTTTTCGGAGACGGAACTGCAAACAGAGGAGCTGTTTATGAAGCGATGAATCTTGCTTCTGCATGGAAACTACCGGTGCTTTTCGTATGCGAAAACAATCAGTTTGCTATTTCCACACATGTTTCAGAAGCTTCACCCGTAGCTAATCCAGGAGCAGACAGAGCTGCTGCCTATGGAATACCTTCAAAAATAGTTGATGGCACAGATGTGCTGGATGTATATGAAGGTGCCAAGGAACTTGAAGAATACGTAAGAAGCGGAAACGGTCCTGCCATACTTGAAGCCAAGTCATACAGATGGAGAGGTCATTTTGAAGGTGACCAGATGAAATATCGTGATGCAAGTGTGACTGAAGAATGGATGAAAAAAGACAGCGTTGAAAAAATTGAAAATTATCTGTTGGAAAACAATTTAATAACAACAGATGAAATCAGTAAAATTCGTCAAGAAATAAATGCTGAACTGGATAAGGCTATTGAATTTGCGGAGGCAAGCCCTGCTACCCCTGAAGAAGAAATTTATGAATATTTGTATGTTAAATAATGAGGAGGAATTAATATGCTGGTAACTTACGGACAGGCAATTGGCGATGCTATAAAAGAAGAAATGCGTAAAGATGATAATGTAATTTTATATGGCGAAGATGTTGCACAAATGGGAAATATTTTTGGTATAACAAAAGGAATCCTTGAAGAATTCGGATCTGACAGGGTAAAAAACACACCTATTGTTGAAACTGCAATTATTGGAAGTGCCATTGGTGCTGCAGTTACAGGACTAAGACCATGCGTTGAATTGATGTATGCGGATTTTTCACTGGTTGCATTCAACGAGCTGTTCCATTGCGTAGGCAAATGGAGATATATGCATGGACCTGAATTTAAACTTCCACTGGTTGTAAGAAGTGCCATGGGTTCTTCCTTTGGTGCAGGAGCTGAACATTCAAACTGTCTTGAAAGTCTGTACATGCATGCTACAGGTCTTACAGTTGTTAGCCCTTCATGTGCATATGATGCAAAGGGGCTTCTTAAGACGGCCATTCGTTCTGACGATCCTGTTCTTTTCTTTGAACATAAACAGCTTTATCAGACAAAAGAAAATATTCCTGACGATGAGTACACAATTCCTTTTGGTGTTGCAGACATTAAAAGAGAAGGAACAGATGTAACTGTTATTGCTGTGGGACTCATGGTTAAGAAAACTCTTGAAGCAGCAGAAATTCTTGCAAATAAGGGTATAAGCATTGAGGTTATAGACCCGAGGACACTTGTTCCTTTTGACAAAGAAACTGTTTTTGAATCTGTGAGAAAAACACACAGAGTGGTTGTGGTAGAAGAAAGCAATAAGACTGCCGGTATCGGTGCTGAGCTTGCAGCCATGCTTCAGGAAGAAATGTATGATGAATTGGATGGGCCAATTGTGAGGGTTGCAGCTTTGGATGTGCCTTTGCCGTACAATATAGCACTGGAGAAATTCTGTATTCCTGATGCAAATAAAATTGTTTCTGCCGTGGAAAGTTTGTTTTAATGAATAAATTAAAAAGGAGGATGGTTAACGCTTCAATCGTTAACATAAAAATATATGAGTGTTGAATTGCTAATGCCCAGGGCAGGTTTAACTATGGTAGAAGGCACCATAGTAACGTGGAAAGTTGAAGAGGGCACTCAGGTTAAGAAGGGTGACTCAATTCTTGAAATAGAAAATGAGAAAACAACTATGGATTTTGAGTGTACTGCAGACGGATACTTACATATTGTTGCAAAACCAGGAGATGTTGTTGCAGTTGGAAATGTGACAGCTATTGTTGCTGAAACTTTAGAAGAATATAAAACTATTGCAAAGTCTCAACCAAATGCTGGAAACAACGAATTTGAAGTTGACAAGGAAAAGGTTGAGAAGCCACAAGCAAAACAAGTTACATCTGTGACAAGCAGCGGACACATAAAAGCAACGGGTCTGGCAAAAAAACTTGCTGCTTCAGCAGGAATTGATATAAAGAAAGTTGAAGGAACAGGACCTAACGGTAGAATTGTTGCCAAGGATATTGATGACTACATTAAGAACATGGAAACTGTCAATGCTGCAAATACAGAAGTCAATGCTGCTCAAAGCGAAACATATGGTAGTCCTGAAATCATACCTTTGACCGGTGTAAGACGTTCAATTGCAAAAAACATGTACGAAAGTCTTCAAAATATGGCACAGTCATCAGCTGCAGTTGAAGTTGATGTGACAAAATTGAACGACATGAGAAAAATACTTACAGAAAAGAAGGATTTTATAGGATGTAAGGTTACTATGAATGACCTGCTTGCCATGGCTACTGTTAAAGTACTGAAAAAACATCCCCTTGCCAATGCTACATTTGACGGTAAAGAAATAACAACATATCCATATGTGAATCTTTCTGTAGCTGTAGGCGCAGAAGCAGGTCTTATGGTACCTGTTCTTAAGAATGCTGACAGGATGACATTGTCGCAACTTAGCAATAACTTGAAGGACCTTGTTGAAAGAGCCAAAGACGGTAAGTTATTAAATGGTGAGCAGTCAGGGGGAACATTTACAATTTCTAATGTAGGCATATTCCCTATTGATATAGCAACACCTATTATTAATCCACCGCAGGTTGCCATAATGGGATTTGGCCGCTCAGTTAAAAAAATGGTTGTTGTTGGTGATGAACCTTGCATAAGGACTATGATGAATTTATTTGTTACATTTGACCACAGGGTATTTGACGGTCTTGAGGTAGGCAGGATTATGTATGACATGAAGGAATATATTGAAAATCCTGAGTTAATCATGGTATAAATTTTCAAATTCCTATTAGGAGGTTTATATGAAAAGCGCAAAAGGGATAGTTAAAAATGTTTATGCTGTAAGGCTTGAAGCCGGTGAAGATATTATTGAGGGCATTACTAAGTTGTGCGAACAATACAACATAAAGCATGGTGTAATTGTTTCCGGAATAGGAAGTTTAAGCAAAGCTTCATTTTGTGATCCTGCACCATTTCCTGAAAAACCCGGTGGATATGGATACGGCGACACAATAGTGCTAGAAGGCGGTATTGAGCTAATAAGTCTATCTGGTGTTATATGTGAAGATGATGACAAGAATGTATCACTCCATATTCATGGTGCATTTGCCGACGGTGAAGGCAAATCATATGCGGGACATTTAGTAAAGGGAAATCATGTCCTGATTACAGTGGAAGTAATCATTGAAGAGTTTGAAAACATCTATATGGCAAGAAAATTTGATGAAGAACGAGGTATGATGTTATTTACGCCTATACAGAATTAATATATGCCTCCAAAAGCTGCACCGTTAGCCAAGTTATATATTAGCTGCGAACCGGAAGGTCGTTGGTTACAAAATCTAACGGTGCAACATTATAATACAAGTAAGGACTCATAAATATGAGTCTTTATTATTTTATTAAGGAACAATAATAACTGATATATTTCACGCCAATAGTCCACTTTTTCTTTTAAGAATATAATACGTATAAGTTTTAAAAATAGGACAAAAGTTACCATGTTAAATTATTGATATTTATATGGAAAAATACACTTTTATATTATATAATATAAAAAAAGCGCGAAAAAAATAAGAATATCTGGAGGAAATTATGAAGGTAAAAGTCTGTGTAGGTTCAAGCTGTACATTGCTGGGTTCAATGGGAATTTTAGATCAGATAGATGACTTGAAGGACATTATCAGTGAAGATGCAGAGAACTATAATGATGAAGAGTTAGAAGTAGAAGCAATTAAATGTTTAGGATTTTGCAAAGAAACTGCTGAAAAAGTAGCTCCTGTAGTAGTTATAGATGACGAGATTATGTTTAACGCCACAAGTCAGACTGTAATGGAGAAAATTGTAAACAAGATGAGAAAGTGACGTAAGGTAACTAAAGGAGGAAATTATAATGAAAGAAAGCTATGTTAATCTAATTAATATTAGAAGACAGGTTTTTGCAAAAATTGCTAAAATGGCATACGATGGTACAGATTTAAGTGAATTAGAAAAATCATCTTTTGAGATTTTACCTGGTGAGGTAGCATTATATAGAGATAGCATATTTAGAGAAAGAGCAATAGTAGACGAAAGACTAAGACTTACATTAGGATTAGACGTTAGAAAACCAACGGACTACCATCGTGTTACTGACGGAATTTCTGAAGCAGATGTGGATGAAACTCAATTTATTGAACCATTAGTAAATGTAATTTCCTTTGCATGTGAAGCGTGTCCAACAAAAGCTTATAATGTTACAGACAATTGCAGAAAATGCTTAGCACATCCCTGCACAAATGTATGCCCGGTAAATGCAGTTTCTATTGGAAAGGACAGGGCAATTATTGATCAGGATAAATGCATTAAATGTGGCCGTTGCAAGGAAACATGTCCATACAGCGCAATTGTAAAATATGAAAGACCTTGTGCCGCAGCATGCGGTGTTAATGCAATAGAAAGTGATTATTTAGGCAGAGCTAAAATCAATGTGGACAGATGTGTATCTTGCGGAAATTGCATTATTCAGTGTCCTTATGGAGCAATTTCTGATAAGTCGCAAATTTATCAGCTTGTGAAAGCACTAAAAAATAACAATCATATATATGCTATTATAGCTCCGTCATTTTTGGGCCAGTTTGGACCATTGGCATCGCCGGTTCAAATATTCGAGGGTATAAAACAGCTTGGATTTGAAGATGTAGTAGAGGTAAGTCTTGGAGCCGACATTACAACTTTACGTGAAGCAAAAGAGTTTCTTGAAAGAGTACCTGAAGAACATCCTTACATGGGAACAAGCTGCTGCAATTCCTGGACAATAATGGTTCAAAAATTATTTCCGGATCAATACCAGTATATATCAGATTCTGCTTCACCTATGGTTGAGACTGCAAAATATATTAAGAACAAGGATCCAGAAGCAAAAATAGCATTTATAGGACCTTGCATTTCTAAGAAGTTAGAAGCATTGAGAGAAGATGTTAAGGATTTTGTGCATTTTGTAATAACATATGAGGAACTTATGGGTATGTTTGTTGCTAAAGGAATAGAATTGTCAGAAATAGAGGTGTCAAAAGAAATACAAGATGCTTCCACACTGGGACGAGGCTATGCCATAGCAGGCGGAGTTGCAGAAGCAGTAAAAAGTACTGCTTTAAAAATTGACCCTTCAAGGGAAATAAATGTTGAAGGTGCATCTACATTGCATGAGTGCGTAAAGCTTATGAGATTGGCAAAAGCAGGGAAAAAGAACGGGTACTTGCTTGAAGGTATGGCATGCTCAGGCGGATGTATAGGCGGACCCGGAACAATAGCTTCATTAAATAGAGTTAGAAAGGCAGTAACTGAGTTTAAAAATCAGTCAGAATATGAAACACCTTTTGATAATGACACTATTGATGAAAAATTGAGAAGCAAGTAGGGGACAAAGTCCCCTTTTTCCATACTACGAACTTTTTATTTTTTGTATTCCTTTTTCTGTAATTCTTGTTCCGCCTCGGCCGTTACATATGGATATGAGGTTTCTTTCTTCTAAACCATGAAGTACATTTCGAAGGCTTGCATCTCCAATGTATATTTGCAATGATTTTAAACAATTGTTTAACTGCATTCGTCCTATGCCATGAGAAAATTGAGTGTTTTCCATAATTATTTTTAGAATTTCCATTTCAATACAATTGTCATCCATGTAACTTATAGTCTTATTAACCATAATTGGTTCAACAGGAGAATTCAATAAATATTTCGGCAGCATAGACAGAGTGTTGTAATGTATAGCGGCACTTTCAAGTTCACGTATATTGCCTGGCCAGGTATATGTACACAATATGTCTTTATCAGAATCAGTCAGTTGGTTGTATTTTTGACCCAAAAAACTTGACATAAGAGGAAGTATGTCCTCTGTTCTTTTTTTCAAAGGTTCAATACATATGGATATTACATTAAGACGATAATACAAATCCCGCCTGAAGTTACCTTGTTCTACCTCACTGACTAAGTCCTTGTTTGTGGCAGCAATTATTCTCGTATCAATATTTATCATCCTGTCGCTGCCTATTCGCATTATTTGTCGTTCCTGTAAAACACGAAGAAGTCTTGATTGAAGATTAGGAGAAATATCTCCTATTTCATCAAGAAAAATTGAACCTCCATTTGCCTGTTCAAACAATCCGATTTTTCCTGTTTTTCTTGCTCCGGTGAATGAACCGCTTTCATATCCGAAAAGTTCACTTTCAAGCAATGATTCCGGAAGTGCTGCACAATTTATGGCAACAAATGGCATGTTTTTTCGTTGAGAATAGTTGTGTATTGACTGTGCCAACAGTTCCTTGCCTGTTCCGCTTTCACCGGTTATGAGTACAGTATGATCAGTTAGCGCTACTTTTTTTGCAGTAACAATACATTCTTTCATTGCAGGGGAAACATGTATAATATCTGAAAAATTGTATTTTGCGCAAAGACCTTTTTTTGCCAGTATTTTTCTGGCATTTATTTCAATATCCCTCAAATCCTTTTCGTTTTGTAAAATAATATAGTAACCCATTACTTCATCCATGAGCATTATGGGTGTTTTTTCAACGAAATAGTTTGTTTCATTAAATACAATGCCATCTTTAGTCGTTATTTCTTGTTTTAGTTTTGCAAACAACTCATGACCCACCATATCTGAAAGTGGAATGTCAGAGCTTTTGTTTTTTATGTCAAACAATACTTTTGCCTTATCATTTGAAAAAAGGATGTGATATTTTTCATTTGTTATAATAAGAGCTGTTGGAAGATCGTTTATTACACTGTCAAAAACATGATTTTTGACAAAGTTGTTCAAATAGTTGTTATGTAAGTAAATATCCGGCTCAGCTATGGATTTTATATGTCTTACCAAATTTCTGTTTGTCAGTTCAAAATCCAAATCCAGCCTGGACATAAGACTGACCAGCGTATCAAAACTTATTTCCCTATAACCGATATTTATAATTTTGTGTATGTAATCAGGAACCATATGAACTTCATTTGGAGTAATGCATATTTGAAAATCTTTGTATTTTGAATTAGCTGCATCTTTAGGGTCATAGGGAACCAAATTTATATGATTCATTCCCAACTCGTAAAGCGAACATAGACTTTGTACGGCTGTTTCATATGTGTCATTTATTACAAGCACATTTGTATTTTTCGGAATACGAGAGATTTCATAAAGCGGCTGTTTTTTTAGACTCCTGTGCATGATTATGATATTGTTGTAGTTTGTAATTTTATCTTTAAGAGGATAGAGCATTGTTCCATCTGTGAGTATATAAGCATCTGCACTAATTTTAAAATTGATGGGAAGCTCATTTATATAATAATTCTCAACAATTAAATAATTTTCAAAAATCTTCTCAAGATTATCTTTTAAATATGTAATAACTTCCTGATTATCACTGTTTTTATAAATAATTGCAACCTTTTTCATATTGGTCTCCATTATCATAATTTCAATATTATTAACTAAAAAATTTCAACTGCATTAATTAAAATCTCAATAATCAAAACAATTAAAATTATATGCAAAATATTAGGATGAAATGAGTTGTGACTTGTTAA
>NZ_CANG01000024.1:0-1052 GCF_000309315.1 Sedimentibacter sp. B4 | reverse complement strand
CCATTAATTAAATATAAAATTATTGAGGAAGAGTTCCCGAGTGGCTAAAGGGGACGGACTGTAAATCCGTTGGCACCGCCTTCATTGGTTCGAATCCAATCTCTTCCACCAATTTTGCGGAAGTGGCTCAGTGGTAGAGCATCGCCTTGCCAAGGCGAGGGTCGCGAGTTCGAATCTCGTCTTCCGCTCCATCAAAATTATATAATTATTATGTAGGTGTAGCTCAATGGTATAAGCAGAGAGCCCAAATCAAGATTTTCGATTTAGTGCGAATCGCTTAGTCAGGAAGACTATGACTCACATGAAATAGAAAAAAACAAATGCATAAATACATTATGCGGGTGTAGCTCAATGGTAGAGCCCCAGCCTTCCAAGCTGGTCGCGAGGGTCCGATTCCCTTCACCCGCTCCATATAACAAATAACTGTGGACTCATAGCTCAGTTGGATAGAGCAACGGACTTCTAATCCGTGTGCCGGGGGTTCGAATCCCTCTGGGTTCATCATTAATGGGGTATCGCCAAGCGGTAAGGCACCAGACTCTGACTCTGGCATCCGTGGGTTCAAATCCTACTACCCCAGCCAAAGAAAATTAATGGGATGTCGCCAAGCGGTAAGGCACTAGACTTTGACTCTAGTATGCGTAGGTTCGAATCCTGCCATCCCAGCCATTTATAAAATTAAATATTCCGATCCATTAGCTCAGCAGGCAGAGCACTTGACTTTTAATCAAGGTGTCCGGCGTTCGAATCGCCGATGGATCACCAATTTTGGAGAGGTATCGAAGCGGTCATAACGAGGCGGTCTTGAAAACCGTTTGGGTGAAAGCCCGCGTGGGTTCGAATCCCACCCTCTCCGCCAAATTTGGAGAAGTACTCAAGTGGCCGAAGAGGCTCCCCTGCTAAGGGAGTAGATCTGATAAGGATGCGAGGGTTCAAATCCCTCCTTCTCCGCCATTTATATAGGGGATTGGTAAAGTGGTATTACAGTGGTCTCCAAAACCATTAGTGGGGGTTCGATTCCCTCATCCCCTGCCAATATAAGGAACCATCAT
>NZ_CANG01000025.1:0-9883 GCF_000309315.1 Sedimentibacter sp. B4 | reverse complement strand
CTTGACCACTGCTCTTCCCAAGCAGCTTTACTAGTATATCGTGTTTGTTCATGTTTGTCAAGAACTTTTTTAACTTTCTTTTTTCTTGCTCACTGTCGTTTGCGACAGCTTGTTTATCTTATCAAAGTTTTTTGTCCGTGTCAACTGTTATTTTTTTCTTTTTCATCTGCTCTTTAGAGACAGATATAAAAAAACTGTGTCAACACATTAACTTGATTATTCTATTCGCCTGCCCCTAGAGACAGCTTTGCTAGTGTACCAAAATCATTCTTCAATGTCAACTGTTTTCTTCATAAATTTTCGTCACATTCTTTTACAAATCAACTTAACGTTTAAATACCAACACATTTAGAATCTAATTATTCGTACAGATTAAAAGCAGCCTTGAATATCAAGACTGCTTAATATTATCCAATTAAAATGAAGTAAACTATAACCAGTATCCCTAGAACAATACGGTACCAGCCGAATGCCTTAAAGTCATTATTTTTGATATAACCCATGAGGAACCTGATTGCAATAACAGAAACTACAAATGCAACAATCATTCCTGTTAGTAATACTGCAATTTCTGTTCCTGTAAAACTTAAGCCGAATTTAACCAGTTTTAATGCGCTTGCCCCAAACATTACAGGAATTGAAAGAAAAAACGAATATTCTGCTGCAACGTATCTCGATGTTCCGAGAATGATTGCTCCAAGAATTGTTGCGCCGGAACGTGAAGTTCCCGGAATCAATGAAAGCACCTGAAACATTCCTATTAAAAATGCAGTCCTGTACGACAATTCGCTGAAACTGTTTATGGTTGCCTTCTTCCTTTTATTGCGGTTCTCAATGACAATAAACAAAACACCGTAAACAATAAGCATTATTGAAACAGTCATATAATTATAGAAGTGTTCATCCAACCAGTCATCAAACAATATACCCAGCACCGCAGCCGGCACAACTCCCACAATTACCTTGTACCATATTCTCATTGTATTTACTTTTTCCTGTCTGGATTTCCATGAAGAAAAAGGATTGAGCTTATTAAAATATAGAAGAACTACTGCCAATATAGCGCCTAACTGTATTACAACAAAAAACATTTCTTTAAATGCCTCTGAAGCATTTAATTGAATGAATTCCTCAACCAATATCATGTGGCCGGTGCTGCTTATTGGCAGCCATTCCGTTATGCCTTCCACAACCCCCAGCAAAAAAGCTTTAAACAATTCTACATACATTAAAATACCTCCAAATATAATTTCATTCCCAATACATGCAATAAACATTATACCATCAGTTTAGTCTGCTTAACAGAGGAAATATAAAATCGAACCAAATCTTTTAATTGACATATATTGAATGTGTAATAATTTTTATTTACAGGAGGAAACGAAATGGCTACAAGACCGCCAATACTTCGGGCAGGAGATACTGTGGGAATAGTGACCCTTGGGAGTCCTCGGGACGCTGAAACCATTAATTCAAGAATACGAACTCTTGAAAGCATGGGGTTTAATGTTGTCTTGGGTAAATATGTCTATTCATGGGAGGGAGGGTATGTTGCAGCAACAGCTGAGCAGCGTGCTTCTGACCTGATGGACATGTTTGAGAATCCGCAAGTGAAAGCCATAATACCTACAAGAGGTGGTGTTGGTGTTGCAGACATTATTCCTTATCTTGATTTTTCTCTGATTTCCAGAAATCCTAAAATTCTGACAGGATACAGCGACATAACTGTATTGCTCAATGTCTTGTACACGCTGGCTGATTTAATCACTTTTCACAGTCTTCTGCTCATAGATTTCAGAAGCACCACCCCAGCTTATAACTTCGATCAGTTTTTCACTGCCACTTCTACTATTACATCGCCAAGGCAGCTTGACAATCCTCAGGGGATACCTCAGGTAAGCAGGGTGCCCGGAAATGTTACGGGAACTATTGTGGGAGGAAATCTTACTTCGTTTGTTGATACTCTTGGTACTCCATATGATGTTGATACCAGGGGCAGGATACTTTTTATAGAGGAAACTCACGAACCTATAAATACTGTCTACAGATATATTACACATCTTATAGCAGCAGGTAAATTTGAGGATTGTGCAGGCATTATCATGGGTGAATGTACGGGATGTGAAATTGCTTATGGCAGGACTTATGAAAATTTAATAAATGATGTAATGATTCCGCTGGGCAAACCGTTAATGACAAATCTTGCTTCCGGTCATGGCCCATACAAAATGGCAATTCCCATTGGAGCAGTTGCAAATTTAGATACTTACAACAACACTCTTACAGTCATAGAACCAACTGTTAGTTTATAAATACAAGTACCCGCAAGCAGAATACTGCGGGTACTTTATTAGTATCTTTTTATAAATTAGCCTTCAAGATTTCCCAGCTTGAATTTTCCAATCAAACCTTTCATCATCTGAGCCTGTCCGGAAAGCTCTTCACTTGCAGCGGCGCTTTCCTCCGATGTTGCAGAGTTTGTCTGAACAACATTTGCAATTTGCTCAATTCCAACTGTAATCTGATTGATGGCACTTGCCTGATCCTTGGATGCCTGTGAAATCTTGTAAACAATGTCTGTAACAGCTTTTGCACTTTCTACCACATGTACAAGAGACTTGGCTGTTTCATTGGCTATCTTTGTTCCGTTTTCAACCTGCTTCATGGAATTTTCGATTAAATCAGTAGTATTTTTTGCTGCTTCTGCAGATTTGCTTGCCAGATTTCTAACTTCATCAGCAACAACTGCAAACCCCTTACCTGCAGCCCCTGCTCTTGCAGCTTCAACAGCAGCATTAAGCGCAAGAATATTAGTCTGGAATG
Organism: Sedimentibacter sp. B4; assembly: GCF_000309315.1. Lineage (NCBI taxonomy): Bacteria > Bacillati > Bacillota > Tissierellia > Sedimentibacter > Sedimentibacter sp. B4. The sequence continues at coordinate 7,060 of NZ_CANG01000025.1, read as the reverse complement.
CAATGTCTTCAATGGCCTTGATTATTTTGCCAATTTGGCTTGATGAATCGCTTATCTGGAACATAGCTTCAACCATTTCTTCCATATATTTGTTACTTACTTCAATTTCTTCTCTTACATTATTGACATTTTCGTTTGCCTTTTCAGCATTTTCAGCATTTTTTTCTACATTTTCAGAAATATCCTGTATTGTTGCAGACAATTCTTCCACAGAGCTTGCCTGTTCAGCAGTTCCCTGAGCTAGTGCCTGAGCGCCGCTTGATACCTCATCTGAACCACTTGCTACCTGCTCAGCAGCCTGGTTGATATCCATCAGTACTGAATTAAGCGACATAGTTATGGATGTAAGGGACTCTTTTATAGGAGCAAAATCTCCTTCAAATTCTCCATTAACCTGGACTAGCATATTTCCTTCTGATACTTCTTTAAGTGTATTGGTAATATCAGAAATATATTCTCGAAGTGAATTGACAGTCTTGTCAAGGGATGCTGAAAGTATGCCTGTTTCATCCTTTGATTTCACTTCAGCTACAGGTGAATGAATATCGCCTTCTGACAGCTGTTCAAGTCTTCGGCAAACAAGGGATATTGGATTTGCAATAGACTTTGCAATTGCCAGTGTCAGGATTACCCCAAGGAAAATGCATGCAGCTGACGAAATTCCAAGCCCTATTATTGTAACCCATATTGAAGATGTCATTTCTTTTATGGGAGCAACAACACCATAAGACCATCCGTCTGTACTTGGTATTGGCGCATAAAAACAAATTCTGTCGCCTGAGTCGTATGCATAGACTTCAACTCCGCTCTTTCCTTCTGTCATATTTGTATAAACAACCGCAGCAGAAGCGTACGCTTTGTCAGTCTTTGCTTTTTCTATGAAGTTTGCTCTGCTCTCAATTAGTTCAGGTCGCTTGTTAGCTATCATAGTTCCTGTATTGTCTATTATAAAAACATTTCCTGTTTCACCCACAACTATATTTTTAATAATTTCACTATAGGCATTAGGGTCAAGTGTTGCTATGACTACTCCCTTAAAATTGTTTTCATTTGAAACCGGAGCAGATAACACAATACTCAGTTCATTGTTGGCATCATATGTAGTAGAAGAAATATATGTTTCTCCAGACATGGCTTTGTTGAAATATTCCTGGTCGGACACATTTTTGTCCACAAAGTCAGCATTGCTTGTGATGATTGTACCTGTACTGTCTGCAATGCTTAGTGATTTGTAATTTTCATCCTCCGTTATGAACTTAAGGATCTCTGCAAGTTCTGCCTGGTCTACATCAGCTTTTCCAATCAAATCCAGCTTTGCAGCACTCTCCACACCATGTTTTATATTGTGCAGCTCACTGGTAATACCCACTTCCACGGTCTGCCCTATAGATTTAAGGTCTTTTTCAACATTTTGAGTAAGACCCTTGTAGCTTGCCAGGATACCGATAACCAAGTTTAGTACTGCCGTTAAAAATACTATTGCTGTTGTTGTTACTATCAATTTTGATTTTAAAGATTTAAATTTGTTCATTAATTTTCCTTTCTCCTGCTAAAATAATACTTCCTGTATTTCAATGATTATCGGCATTATGATCAAATACTTTATTGGTAATTTTTAACAAATAAAGAATCCCGTTTAACGGACAAAATAATTAAAAAATGAGCATTTTGCCCCATATAAGCAAAACGCTCATTTAACCGTTTCATTAGATTATTTATTTGTATGTTTCAGCTTATAAATACTATATTTAACTTCACAAATATATAAAATAATTTCCAAAATCCCTTAAATATGAAATTTAAAGTTTATGTGAAAATTGAAAACCTCTTAACCATTTATCCAGTTCTCTTTCTCTTCCTTCATCTTCAGAAAATTCCTTGCAGCCAGCAATTTGCCCATCCATAATATAAAGTACCTTTTTTGCCCTGGCTGCAACCCGTGGATCATGAGTGACCGCCATGATTGTCATTCCATCGTTGTTCAAATCTTCAAGAATTGACAAAACCTGATCCGTAGCAGCAGAATTAAGTGCTCCTGTTGGTTCATCGAGAAACAATATTTCAGGTTTATTAATCATTGCACGACAAATTGAAGCACGCTGCAATTGTCCCCCGGAAACTTCCCTTATGTCTCGGTTTACAATCTCTTCTATTTCCATTCTCTTCATCAATTCCACTGCTCTTTTTCTGATCTTATCTGCTGATTCTGTTTTTGCCACAAGGCCCGGCAGAGTGATGTTATCAAATATTGAAAGGTTTTTTAACATCTGAGCATTCTGAAATACAAATCCCATTTTATTCAGACGGAAAAGGGATAATTCATCCTCCTTCATATGGGATATATCTGTTCCTTCAAACAACACCCTTCCGCTATTGATGCTGTCCATACCGCTTATACTGTAAAGAAGTGTTGATTTACCCGAACCCGAAGGCCCCATTATGGCTGCAAAATCTCCTTTTTTAATTTCAAAAGATATATTATGCAAAACCTCTGTGTTTTTAAATTCCTTATTTAAATTTTCTACTTTTATCATGGCTGCTCCTTACTCCACTATTTGATCTCTTATATGATAGTTTTTAACAACTTTTGTACTGACAACTACTGTAATTAAGACTATAACAATCTGTACTGCCGGGCAAATAACGTAGGCCCAAATCGGCTCGACCAGCATTGTTATTTTAGAAGCCCCCATGGAAGAGAGCATCAAACCGAAAACAGCTTCACCCAAATTATTAGCAAGTATGGTACCGGCAATGATTGCTGCAAATTGAATTGCAAGAATCCTTATTCCTAACTGTATCCTTATATCCTGGCTGGAAAATCCTATAGCTTTTTTAACTGCTATGGTGCTATGCTCTCTTGCTGTAATAAGTTTCAATATCATAACGGTAATAAGCATTATCAGCAGGAATGAAATTGCAGCAGCTGCGCCTTCCACCAGCATCATGTTACTAACAATGCCACCTAATGTTTGAGAAACAAATTCCCTAATAGGAGTTACCTTGCTGTCTTGAAGAATTCCTCGAAGTTCATCAGTCTTTTTATCAATTGACACACCATGTTCTACATCAAGATAGACTATATAGACTTCCACATCATTTTCGTCAAAAGCAATATCTGCCTTGGCAGTCTTGCCTCCATATGTTATATCCTGGTAGATGCCGGAAATGTTAAATGCGAGTTCTTTTCCATCATATACTACGTTCATTTTATCTCCGACCTTTTTTCCTGACTCTAGTGATTGCAAATAAGATATGGCCATTTCATTCATGTTTTGAGGTGAACTTCCCTCCAGATATTCCAGTGGAAAAACAGATTCATCACCGCTTTGCACACGCATGTATTCCCATTGACCATCAGAATTTTCAAATTGCACATAGCCGGTTTTGTAAAGTACATATTTTTTTATTTCATTGTCTTTTTTCATATAAGACTCAACTGCGTCTTTTTGTTCCTTAAGTTTATTGCTGTACTGAATATCAATGCGAATGTCGCTTTCTCCTACACCCATATATGTTATGAAAGATGGATTTTCAATGGTATTTTTCACATTCATTGGAAGCAGGATTAAAAATGACGAAAATACAAACACAAAAAAGATTACGGTATATTCCTTCCACTTACACTTGAGCTCACCAAGAGCTATGGTAAGGTTGCGATTTTTAAGTACATCAGGCAGGATATAATGCCCTTCTTTTTTTGTATTTTCTTCACCACGCATGAGTTCCACAACTGTAGTTTTGATGTTTCTCTTGATTATTCTTCTGCACCCAAGCATCACAAACAAACAGAGAAGTAGAATACCTAGCATTGGATACACCCATTTCATCCATTCGGCAGTACCATATCCGCAGTACATGATAACCGATGATGCAAAGAAATTTCCAAAAGGAACAGATGTCATGAAACCAAGCGCCCCAGCTAAAAGTGAAAGTATTACATATTTCATCTGATACAGATTTATGATTTCTTTTTTAGGAATTCCAATTGCTTTCATTTCTCCAACAGCAAAATTTTCTTCTGCCATGGTTGCCCTTATAATATAAGACAGGCACAATACTGCTATTATTATTAAAAGAATGCTTATTGCTATTATTATGGCTGCTACCAGTCCATAGGAAATATTATTCATAATGGAAAGAAGCTTTCCTGTAACGGCTACACCGTTGGACGGCATTCCTGCTTCCATATAATCTCTTTCCAACTTTGCAGCAGCTGTACCGTCCTTAAGTAAAAATTCAATACTGTATTCCCACTCTCCCATGTGACTGTTAATTTCTTCAAGGTCCATCCTGCTTACCAGAAAACGCTTAGATGAAGTGAGAGCCGCATTCATTGAAGCGTCACGAATTAGTGTTGATACAACTAGATCTTTTCTGAAATTGCCTTCATGAATAGTAATCACATCACCCTTTTTAATTCCAAGCTCCTCTGCATAATAAACAGGCACTCCTACTTCTCCGACTTTAACTCTTGCAATTTCATTATCCATGTTGAGTAACAGATCAAATCCTTCATTTTGAACAACAAATCCGTTATCCATAAGGCACCTTTCAAGTGTTTCGCCTTTGTAAACAATATTTGCGTTTCTAATATTGAGCTGCTTTACTACCAATGATTTTTCTATATAATCATGCTTTTTTATAAAATCTTCAAGCTCTTCATCAGCAAAATCGCCCTTGTGCATCTGCAGGTATTCAGGAGGAATGGCCACTTCATTAAAGCTATTAAGCGAAGAAATAATAGTGCCTGTAACCCTTAAACCTCCTGCCATCAAAAGAGCTGAAAGAAACAAGAATACAGTAAGCGCAGTTGTAATAGACTTGTTTCTTTTAAAGTCCTTCCATACAAGTTTTATCAATAATTTCATTTTAGCTTATATCTCCCTCCAGCGCTTTTACGCTTTTTAGCCTTGAAACAACTATTCCAACAACTGCCAGCAACAATCCTGCAATAAGTATTAAAAGAGCTATTCCCCTTCCGTTACCGGTACCTATTACATTTCCTATATTAACGGCCAGTGGACTTGTGCCTTTCATAAAAGGTTCAAATACATAATCTGCTAGTAATCCCGACAAAATATATGCAAAAATGTAGCCCATTTGTGTTATAAAACTTATTAGTCCAAAAGCGCGTCCCTGCACTTCATTGGCCAGATTCTTGCGTATTAATACCTCCGCTCCTATTTGTACAAAAGGAAGGAATACAAACATCATGAATCCAAATACAGCAATTAAAATCAAATTTTCCCTTACGCCCATCAGTGCAAAAAAGATACCGCAGCCAAACAATCCTGAAGAAAGCAGTCTCACATGAGATTTAATATTTTTCATCATACTTATTGCAATGCTTCCTGCCATCATACCAAATGCGCTTACTGTAGCAAGTATACCCAGTTCTGTTTCACCTGCAAAAGCGAGGATTAAGGGCTTACTTAAAATCTGTACAAATCCAAGGCAGAACACAGCAATTGACATAATCACAATCATTGCTGCAACACCTCTTTTCCCGCGTATTGCTTTTACGCCTTCTTTCATTTCTATTGAAAAGTTCAACGATTCAGTACTTTTTTGTTCTACAGCCATGCCTTTTCTTACAAATGCAATAACAAACACTGTTGTAAAGAAAGTAAATATATCTATGATTATAAGTGTACTGACCGGAGTAACTCTAAGAAGCAGTCCTGCAACAGCCGGCGAAATCAGGAGTTTTGAATTATATGCTATTTGTACCATTCCTCCCGCCCTTGCATAATCCTCTTCACATAACAAATCCGTTATAGTAGCTTTAAATGCAGGTTCCATCAATGCAGAAAAAAGTGAACTTATGGCAACACCTGAGCAGATTACAAAAATCGAAGGATTTGAGCTCATTACAGATACAAGACATATTACAAGCCCTAGTCCTGAAAAAAGCTCCCCCAGAATCATCATCAGCCTTCTGTCATAGTGATCAGCCAGTACTCCCCCAACCGGAGCCAGGACTATTGAAGGCAGAAATGCACATATGCTCAATATGGATGTTGTAGTGACTGAACCAGTCAGTCGTAAAACATATATTGCAAGACCAAAGTCTGTTAATCCACTGCCTATGCTTGATATAAACTGTCCGGCAACAAGAACGGTAAATTTTTTCATTGACTTTTTCCTTTCAGCTGTTTTTTATTTTTTGTGTTTCATTATTTTGATTCATATTCCCTCCCTTATGTTTAAAGCTAATTCATGTATATCGACCATCGGTCGATTAATGATTAAAAAAATTTGTTGATCGATTTATGGCTTTTGTCCGAACATATTCATTAAAACATTAAGCTCTCCTTCTTTTGTACCCAGCATTCTTTCTACATTGCACAAAAACGCTTGAATTTTTTTAGGGTAATCTTCCATTTTCCATTCAAAGACATCGCAGTCAAACATCATGTGCCCCAAAAGTAAAATGGATTCAATGCATTCTGTGGGATACTCCATATGGAATATATTACGTTCAATGCCTTCCTGAACAGGCTCTTCCAAAACAGGAGTCATGCGCTTAAGCATTGCTCTTAAGTACAGACGTTCCAGCTTTGTGTTCTCAACTTTATGCATTTCTTCCTTTATTTCGTTTGACCCCTCAAACTCCGGAGTCTGTGCCATTATAGCCATCATAATTCGATTCACCAAAGGAACTGATTTATCCTTCAGTACATATTCTGCCCTCCTTGCTCCTTCTTCAACAATGTCAAGTATTATTGCTTCCAGCACTTCATCCTTTGAAGAAAAATAATAATAAAATGTGCCCTTGGCTATATCTACAATTTTCAAAATGTCGTTGACTGAAGTTTGTTCATAACCTTTACTCACAAACAATTCTCGCGCAGCCACCAAAATTTCTCTTCTTCGTACTTCTCCTTCTTTAACTGTTTTCATAAGCACTCCATTTCTATCGACCGTCGGTCGGTAAATTCATATTATATGTACTGAAAGAAATTGTCAAGTACTTTATGAAATATTTTCAATTATTTTTTCAAATAAAAAATGTCATGATTTTTTCATGACATAGGTTGATGACAAAGTAACCTTT
>NZ_CANG01000026.1:0-25887 GCF_000309315.1 Sedimentibacter sp. B4 | reverse complement strand
TCGATCAAGTAATTTTCCTGTGCAGTTTTGAGGGTTCTGATAAATTAGAACTTTTAATATAAATACCTAACGTTGGATAGGTAAATGCAGTCTCGCATCACAAATTTTTACTCCCTAACGGTCGTAAAATTTGGAGCTCGTTGCGTCAGACCTACCAGCTATTTTTCAGAAAAAAGACTCTGAAAAATTGGGTTAGGGCTAGATCTGGTGACTATAGCAAAGAGGACACACCCGTTCCCATCCCGAACACGGAAGTTAAGCTCTTTAGCGCTGATGATACTTGGTGGGAAACTGCCTGGGAAAGTAGGACGTCGCCGGGTCATGAAAACAGTTGAAATTTTTCAACTGTTTTTTTGTTGCATTAATTTATGATTTATAAATATTATTGAATTCAATACCTCATTAAAAGAACATGCGCCTTGAATTTAAAGCTCAAAAAGGATATACTTGTATAAAGATTAAAGGAGGTGTGAAGATGGAAAGAGTTGTTTTTCTGGTTGATATGAATGCTTTTTTTATAAGTTGCGAAAGTACACGTCATCCTGAAATTGCAGGGAAGCCTGCAGCAGTAGCAGGTGACCCTGAAAACCGAACCGGAATAATTTTAACTGCAAATTATGAAGCCAGAAAATATGGAATCAGGACCACTATGGTTCTCAGGGAAGCATTCAGGCTTTGCCCTGATCTTGTTGTAATACCGCCGGACCATCGCTTCTATGAAGAAAAATCAAATGAAGTAATGGAAATCTTATCTTCATTCACTCCTGTTGTAGAACAAAACAGCATCGATGAAGCATGGCTTGACATGACAGGAACCGGAAAAATTTTCGGTGAACCTCTGGAAGCTGCTAAAAATATAATGGAACGCATAAAAAGTGAACTTAATCTATGGTGCTCCATTGGTATTTCTGAAAATAAATTTTTATCTAAAATGGCTTCAGAGATGAAAAAGCCTCTTGGCATTACAGAGCTGTGGAAGAAAGACATACAAGAAAAAATGTGGATTCTTCCTGTGGGCAGCATGTATGGAGTTGGAAAACAAACTTCTATTAAGCTTCAAAATATGGGAATGAGAACTATAAAAGACCTTGCCCTTTCAGACAGGGATTATTTAATAAGCAAGCTGGGGAAAATGGGCGGTGAAATTCATCTGCTAGCAAACGGCATTGACATGTCGCCTGTTGCACCTCACTGTGAAGGTGACATGAAATCAATTGGAAGGTCTGTTACTCTATCACATGACACCACCGACATGGAATTTGCAAAATCAGTTCTTTTAGAGCTTTCAGATGATGTGGGAATGTCTGCAAGAAAGTACAAGAAAAAAGGTCACACGGTGCAAATAGTAATAAAGTATTCGGATTTTAAAAGCATCACAAGGCAGATGAGCGTTCCTCCTACTTGTCTGGTGAAGGATATTTATACTGCAGGAGTTCAACTTCTTAAGGCTAATTGGAACAGAAGTCCTGTTAGGCTTCTTGGCATAAGTTTAAGTGGTTTTGATAAAAATCATGAATCAAAACAAATATCATTGTTTGAACTTCCAAAATCAGACAATGAAGCTACAAGTAACAACAAAATTGACAACCTTGAAAATGCCATTCATAATATACGTCAAAAATATGGATCATCAATAATAAAGCCAGGTACGTTAATGGACTTAGATAATAATAAAAAATTATAAATTAAATCCCCGATTCAGTTCGGGGATTAAGGTTATGTGATTTTTGTTCCTTTGTGTTCTATGTTGAATTGTTTCTTTGCTTTTTCTATATATCCACCCACGTAGCCGTTTTGTCTTGAAGTAAGATTTCCTCTGTCTGTTGCCTGTGGGTTAGCTATGTCAAGTTCTCTGGACATTTCGGCTTTCATTTGATCTAAAGCCATTCTTGCCTCAGGTGAGACAATATTTTTACTTAATATTTTATCATCCATATTGTTTTCCTCTCTTTATATGAATATTATTGTCTCCATTTTTAAAATTAAACGTAGAAATAATTGTTATTATATTTTTATTTGGAAACAATATTAAAAAAGCTTTGCAATTTGAAAAAAATGTTATATAATAATCAAAACAAATATTTTAAGCGATGATTAAAGCTTCGATTTATGAATTTCTCAAGAGAGCCGGTGGTTGGTGAGAACCGGTGAAAGACTAAATCTTTCCACTTTAGGAGCTGTCGGTGATGAATCGAAGGTTAGTAACCTTTAAAATACTGCGAGTGGTCAGCTTATGCTGACAATTTGGGTGGCACCACGGTTCTTTCGTCCCATATACGGGATGGAGGATTTTTTTATTGTTTAAAAATATTGCGGCATTTGCCGGTAAAAAATAATTTGGAGGTTTGACATGTTAGATTTAAAATTTGTGAGAGAAAATCCTGAAATAGTGAAAGAAAATATTAAGAAGAAATTTCAGGACAACAAGCTGCCTATGGTGGATGAAGTAATAGCACTGGATATTGAAAGCAGAGAAACAAAACAAAAGGCAGACAATTTAAGAGCAGACAGAAATAAAATATCCAAGGAAATCGGCGGACTTATGGCTAAAGGCAAGAAGGAAGAAGCTGAAGAACTGAAGCTGCAGGTTACAAAGGATTCTGAAATGCTGGCTGAACTCGAAGTAAAAGAAGCAGAGCTTGAAGAAAAGATTAAAAAAATAATGATGACACTCCCTAACATCATTGATCCAAGCGTTCCAATAGGCAAGGATGACAGTGAAAATGTTGAAGTGCAGAAATACGGCGAACCGGTTGTTCCAGACTTTGAAATTCCATACCACACTGAAATAATGGAAAAATTCAGCGGACTTGATCTAGAAAGTGCAAGAAAAGTTGCCGGAAACGGATTCTACTACCTCATGGGAGACATTGCAAGACTTCATTCAGCTGTTATTTCATATGCAAGAGACTTCATGATAAACAGGGGCTTTACATACTGCGTTCCTCCTTTCATGATAAGAAGCGAAGTTGTTACAGGAGTAATGAGCTTTGCTGAAATGGATGCCATGATGTATAAAATAGAAGGCGAAGATTTATACCTTATAGGAACAAGCGAGCACTCAATGATAGGCAAGTTCATAGATACAATTCTTCCTGAATGCTCACTTCCTCAGACATTAACAAGCTATTCTCCTTGTTTCAGAAAAGAAAAGGGAGCTCACGGCATAGAAGAAAGAGGAGTTTACAGAATCCACCAGTTTGAAAAACAAGAAATGATTGTTGTCTGCAAACCGGAAGAAAGCCCAAAATGGTTTGATGTATTGTGGCAGAACACTGTTGATTTGTTCCGCTCACTGGACATTCCTGTAAGAACCCTGGAATGCTGTTCGGGAGATTTAGCAGACCTTAAGGTTAAATCTGTTGACGTTGAAGCATGGTCACCAAGACAGAAAAAATACTTCGAAGTTGGAAGTTGCTCAAATTTAGGAGAGGCACAGGCAAGACGTCTGAAAATTCGTGTAAATGGCGAAGAAGGCAAGTATTTTGCCCATACTCTGAACAACACTGTGGTTGCTCCACCAAGAATGCTCATAGCTTTCCTGGAAAACAACCTGAATGAAGATGGTTCAGTAAATATCCCTGTTGCTCTTCAGCCATACATGGGCGGTATGACTGTTATAAAATAGATTTTCAAAGTATTGTAACAAAAAAACGAAAATGGAATAATATAAGTACAAGTACAAAATAAAAGGATTTGATAATATGTGGTGTACTTTATTCCCATGGTTCATACTTGGTTATGGAGTTGGCAGGTGCAATAATCGCTGTCGCAGAAGATGCTGCAGAAGATTCTAGCTCATAAAGAGTCAACTTTTATATAAACAGATGAAACAAAAGCTGCAGTTGTATTAGTTTTCAACTGCGGCTTTTTTATATACTAGGAAAATTCTCTTTCCTAGTATATAAAAAACGGGGATTGCAAAGGGCGGGACGCCCTTGCCGTCAAGGGGGGTGCTCAGCAAAAAATACGTCAGTATTTTTTGGGCCGAAGGGGGACATAGGTCCCCCTAGCGGAGTTGCGGAGCAACTTTTTATTTGTCTCATTGGCAACAAATTATTATGGAGCAAAATATGTTGTGAATTGTATCAGTGCAGGTACTGTTATCAAGGAAAGCAGTGTTGTTGCAGATACAATTATGGCTGCAAATTCTTTTTCTTTATCAAAACTTTCTGCAAGGATGGAAGTCATGGCAGAAGCAGGCATGGCAGTCATGACAATAACAGAATTGACAGCCTTGGAATAATCATTTAACAGCAGTGAAAATAAATATATGGTTAATGGGATAGCAACAAGTTTTAATGTTATTCCGTAATATATTGTCCAGTCTCTGAAGTGGTTTTTAATTTTTACATTTGACAGAATGTTCCCTATAATGAACATGGATAATGGTCCTGTAATGTTCCCTATGCTTTTAATGCTTGAAAAAATAGGCGCAGGAAGCCTTACGCCTGATACCATTATGAAGATTCCTATAAATACTGCTAAAATAGATGGATTTAATATCACGCTTAACATTTCTTTTTTGATTTCATTTTTGTTTAGAGAACCTTTAAAAAGCAGGAGCCCGTAAGTCCAGAGAAATACAACAAAAAACATGTTGAATATTGATCCGTAAATTACACCTTCTGAACCGTATATGGAATATAAAACTGGAAAACCAATATAACCGGTATTTACAAAGACATTAGCAAAATGAAGGATTATTTTTTTGTCATTTTTCACAGGAAAAAGAGCAAGCCAAGAGAAAACGGCCATTAATGCATATGCAGTGAGGCTTAAGTAAAATGTCTTTAAAACATTTGTCCTTATTGTGTCGTCATATGTAAAAATAAAAGAAGAAACAATCATGAAGGGCAGTGCTATTTTTATTAGGATATCTGTAAGTCCCTTGTTGATTTCGGGGGTAATTATGTTTTTCTTGCTGCCATAAACTCCTACAAGGATTATTATGAAAAGCGAAAAAACACTTTCTGCAATTGCTGATACTTCCAAAAGAATACCTCCTTTTTAATGTATATTATTTTATGTGGAATATTTATTTGGTTACAAAAAAAGAAAACCTTATGAAGGTTTTCTAAGCACTTTTTTAGTCTAATGTTTTGTCCATTTTGATGTTTAGCTTATCCATTTTGTAGTACAGTGTCTGCCTTGGAAGTCCAAGTTTTTTTGAAGTTTTGGAAATGTTGCAGTCATATTGCTTAAGTGCGTTTATTATTACCTTTCTTTCAAACTGTCCAACCTGTTCACTCAGAGTAAGGAGTGAAGAACTATCATCTGTAAATAAATCATCTGTCATTTTAACTTCAGCATTTGCTTTTTTATTTTTCAGTTTAAAGTAATCAGGGAGATCACTTTTGGAAATTGTGTTGCTTTCAGTTATATTTACGGCATATTCAATTGAATGTTTTAGTTCTCTTACATTTCCGGGCCAGTCATAGCACTTGAAAAAATCCAGAACTTCATCTGAAAATCCTTTTATGTTCTTGTTAAGCTTACTGTTAAAAAATTCAAGGAAATAATTACTTATTTCAATTATGTCTTTTTTGTTTTCCCTGAGGGGAGGAAGACTGAAATTTATAACGCTCAGTCTGTAGAATAAATCCTTTCTCAGTGTGCCTGCTTCTATTGCTTCATATGGGTCTTCGTTCAAGGCTGCTATTACACGAACATCAACCTCATGGGACTTGTTTTCTCCAAGTCTTCTTATGTGGCCTTCCTGCAGAAATCTCAGGAGCTTAGCTTGCAATGTAATATCCATGGAATTTATTTCGTCAAGAAATAATGTTCCGCCTTCAGCTGATTCAATGAGACCTTTTGAATCCTTTGCTCCAGTAAAACTTCCCAGGGCAGTTCCAAACAAAATACTTTCGAAAAGTGTGCTTGGGATGGCAGCGCAGTTTTGTGCTATAAAAGGTTTATTTCTGCGTGTACTTTCGCTGTGAAGGCACTGTACAACCAATTCTTTTCCTGTTCCTGTTTCTCCGTAAACAAGGACGGGTGAATTGCTGTTGGCTGTTTTTTTGATTTTTTCTTTCAATTCTTTTTTTTCTTTGCTGTTTCCAATGATGTCATTAAGTGTGTATATGGTATTTTCCATGAAGCCTTTGCTGCTCTTGGTCTGGTTCATGTTATTGTATTTGTCCACATCGGAAAATATCTCAACAACACCTTCAAGATGTCCGCCTTCATATATTGGAACAGTGCTTGAAAGAATTGTTACTCGCTTATCCTGGTAGTTATAGTAATTTTGAACATAATTTTTTAAACCTTCCCCGGTTTTCAATGTTCTCAAAATGGTGCTTGTTTCTTCTGTAAGCTTTGGAAAAATTTCAAGCATATGTTTTCCTACAGCGTTTTCAACATTCAGTCTAGCGAGGTCATTGATTGACTGATTATAGAATATTACCTTTCCTTCATTATCAACAATAAATATTCCACAATATAAGTTTTCAGATATTAATTTCAAAATATTTTTATAGTCCATGATATCCTCTGTAATTCTGTTTTTGTAATTTACACTCTTTTAACCATAATAGCACTGAAAAAAATGAAATTCAACATATTTGAATAAATCAAATGTTGTAATTTGTCGATTACTGTTATAATATCAGCATAGGAGCCGATTTATTGAAAATTATGAAAATTTTACAACTGTCATAAAATCTGGCATATTTTTGTATTAAAAATTATACATAAAAATATAAACATTGAAATTTAAATGCTAATTATTGGCTTGAAAATTGCATATATAATTGTATGAAAATATAATTGGAGATAAAATGAATACAGCAAATATTTTTAACATACAAAAGTTTTCTGTTCATGACGGACCCGGCATAAGGACAACCGTATTTTTTAAGGGATGTCCTCTTAAATGCCTGTGGTGCCATAATCCAGAAAGCCAGAATATAAAAACTCAAATTCTTTACGACAGGGACAAATGCGTTCTTTGCGGAACATGCGAAAAAATCTGTCCTAAAAAAGCCATTAAAATTGAAAACAACAATCTTACTACAGATGAGTCATGTGACTGCTGCGGGCAATGCGTAATATACTGCATTCAGGGCGCAAGGCAGATTGCCGGAAAAGTATACACTGTTGATGATGTAATGAAGGAAGTTCTGAAGGACAGGGTTTTCTATGAAAAATCCAGCGGAGGAGTGACATTGTCAGGAGGAGAGCCTTTGATTCACATTGATTTTGTAGAAGAGCTCCTAAAAAAACTTAAAGATAATAATATTCACACTGCAGTTGACACCTGTGGTGCCGTGAGCTTTGAAAATCTTAAAAGAGCAGCGAAGTATACGGATGTGTTTCTTTACGACATCAAGCACATGGATGATGAAAAGCACGTTGAGTTTATCGGAATGTCAAATAAGCTGATTCTGGAAAACTTAAGAAAACTATCTGAAATCCACAACAATATCAATCTCAGGATGCCCATAATTGAAGGTGTCAATGGAGATGAAGAACACATTATTAAAACAATTGAATTTATTGAAGGGTTAAACATCAGCAAAGTAAATCTACTTCCATACCACGACATAGCAAAGCACAAATACAAAAAACTTGGAAAGATCTATGAAGATGACAGGATGTCAAAGCCATCCGATGAAAAGATGCAAAAATTTAAGGAGATGTTTGAAAATAAGGGTTATAAAGCAAAAATAGGAGGTTAATATGAGAGGCTATACAGAAAGAACAAAGATGTTGAGACTGGAAAGTGTGTCTACACAGCCCAGGGTAAGTTTGGAAAGGGCACTGCTTGAAACGGAGTTTTATAAGAATAATTTCGGAACCGTGGAAATCCCGGTGCTCCGTGCAATGAACTTTAAATATCTCATGGAAAACAGGAAACTGTACATCGGTGAAGGTGAGCTTGTAGTTGGAGAAAAAAGCGAAGGACCTCAGGTTGTTCCCACTTTCCCTGAACTTTGTGCCCACACGGTTGAAGACATGACTGTAATGAACGAAAGAAAATACATCAATTTCAAAGTCAATGAAGAAGACAAAACAGTACAGGCTGAAACAATTCTGCCTTACTGGCAGAACAAGTCCACAAGAGACAAGATTCTTGCTTCCATGACACAGGAATGGAAAGATTGCTACGCAGCAGGAATGTTCACGGAATTCATGGAACAAAGGGCTCCGGGACATACAGTTGCAGATGATAAATTTTATCACAAGGGATTTTTGGAATTTAAAAAGGAAATCCTGGAAGCAATTGATGAGCTGGATTTTTTAAATGACAAGGATGCTTACGACAAAAAGGCACAGCTTGAAGCAATGGCAATTTCATGCGATGCCATAATGATTTACGGACAAAGATATGCAGCATATGCAAGGGAATTGGGTGAAAAGGAAACTAACCCACAAAGAAAAGAAGAACTTTTGTGGATTGCCGGAAACTGCGATGTTGTACCTGCAAACAAACCTGAAACTTATGCACAGGCTCTTCAAATGTACTGGTTTGTGCACATAGGTATCACAACAGAACTGAACACATGGGATGCATTTTCTCCAGGAAAGCTTGATCAGTACCTGTATCCTTTCTATAAGAAGGAAAAAGAAGAAGGAACAATTGATTACCATAAGGCAAGAGAACTGATGGAGTGCCTGTGGATAAAATTCAACAACCAGCCTGCTCCTCCGAAGGTAGGAATAACCCTTAAGGAAAGCGGAACATACACTGACTTTGCAAACTTCAACACCGGAGGAATAGATCCTTATACAGGTGAAGACGGAGTGAATGAAGTTTCATACATCATACTTGATACCATGGATGAAATGAGACTTCTCCAGCCAAGTTCAAATGTGCAGATAAGCGAAAAAACACCCGATGAATTTTTAAGACGTGCTGTTGAAATTTCCAGAAAAGGATGGGGACAGCCGGCATTTTACAACACAGAGGAACTCATACAGGAACTGATAAACGCAGGAAAATCTCTTGAAGATGCAAGGTTCGGCGGTTCCAGCGGATGTGTTGAAACAGGATGCCATGGAAGAGAAGCATATGTATTGACGGGATATCTCAACGTTCCTAAAATATTCGAGCTAACAATGAACAATGGTTTTGACAAGTACACAAACAAACAAATCAGCATTCAAACCGGCAATCCGGAAGACTTCAAATCATATGAGGAGCTTGAAGATGCCTTTTTCAAACAGCTTGAGTACATTATCAATGTTAAGATAAGAGGAAACAACGTAATAGAAAAAATATTTGCAGAACACATGCCTTCACCATTTATGTCTGTTCTTACAACCGGCTGCAAGGAAAGCGGAAAAGATTACAACGCAGGCGGTGCAAAGTACAACACAAGGTACATTCAGATTGTTGGAATAGGAACAATCACTGACTGTCTGGCATCAATAAAATACAACGTGTTTGAACAAGGACGATTCACCATGAAGGAACTTCTTGCAGCCATAGATGCAAATTTTGAAGGTCATGAAATGATTCACAACCTGGTTCTCAACCATACACCAAAGTACGGCAATGACGATGACTATGCAGATGACATTATGCTGGATGTGTTTGAAAATGTAAGAGACAGAATAAGAGGAAGAAAGGCAGTATGCGGCGGGACATACCAGATTGACATGCTTCCGACAACTTGCCACGTATATTTCGGTTCTGTCATGACAGCATCAGCAAACGGAAGGCTCAAGGAAAAACCTGTTACAGACGGGATTTCACCTGAAAAGGGAGCAGATACAAACGGTCCTACTGCAGTTATAAAATCATGTGCAAAAATGGATCACACTTCAACGGGAGGAACACTTTTAAATCAGAAGTTTACGCCGTCATCAATAGCAGGAGAAGAAGGACTTGACAATGTGTCAGCTCTTATAAGGGCATACTTCCACATGATGGGACACCACATTCAGTTCAATGTCATAGACAAGAGCACTCTTCTTGATGCGCAAAAAAATCCTGATGAATACAAGGACCTTATAGTGAGGGTAGCAGGATATTCAGACCATTTCAACAACCTTGAGAAGGCTTTGCAGGATGAAATTATAGACAGAACAGAGCAGTCATTTAACTAAATATTTGGCTCACCGGCAAATGTGAATACAAATCACATTTGCCTTTTGTTTTGCCAGCTGCTATATAAAATATTGTTCTTGTAGACAGGTAAAAAAATAATTTATTGGATTATTGACTTTGCAGCTAAAGTGATATAACATCAAAATGATAATTTTTGATTGGAGCAAGTAATGAAACATAATATTAATAAATACGATATAACTGAAGGGGTTATATGGAAACAGATACTCATATTCTTTTTTCCTATTTTGTTGGGAACATTTTTTCAGCAGCTTTACAACACTACAGATGCCATTGTTGTGGGAAGATTCATAGGAAAACAAGCACTGTCGGCCGTAGGAGGAACAACAGGCACTCTTATAAACCTGCTTGTTGGTTTTTTTGTTGGGCTTTCTTCAGGAGCCACTGTAATAATTTCACAGTATTATGGAGCAAGAAAACATGATGATTTAAATGTTGCTGTACACACTGCCATAGCAATGGCAACCATAGGAGGAGCACTTTTCACAGTTGGAGGAATACTGATTGCTCCTATTGCACTTGAAGCAATGGGAACTCCTGAAGATGTAATACAATATTCCCTGATTTACATAAGAATATACTTTGCCGGGATGATTCCAAACATGGTTTACAATATAGGCTCAGGAATTCTAAGGGCAGTTGGAGATTCTAAGAGACCTCTTTACTTTTTGATAGCCAGCTGCATTATAAATATCGTGCTTGACCTGTTGTTTGTAGCGGTGCTCGGTCTTGGTATTTACGGCGTTGGTATAGCTACTGTGTTGTCACAGTGCATAAGTGCATTTCTGGTAATTTATATATTAATGCATACATCTGAGCCATACAGGATAATTCTTGGTAAAATTAAAATAGATAAAGAAAAGCTTGCACAAATTTTCAGAATAGGACTTCCTGCAGGGTTTCAGTCTTCAATGTACAACATAGCAAACATAGTAATACAGTCAAGTATAAATTCCTTTGGTACAGACACTGTTGCCGCCTGGACTGCATTTTCAAAAATAGACGGATTGTTCTGGATGATTATGGGAGCCTTTGGTGTTTCTATTACAACTTTTGCAGGACAAAATTACGGTGCAGAAAAAATCGACAGAGTGAAAAAAGGCGTTCGCCAGACCCTTGTAATGTGCATGGGAGCAGCAGTTACCTTAAGCATAATATTGTACTTTACAGGACAGCATGTGTACCTTTTGTTCACTGAAGATGCTGCCGTTGTTGAAAAAGGAATGGAAATCTTAAAATTCCTAGTTCCCACATATTTTACATTTGTATTTATAGAAATATTGTCAGGAGCGCTGCGCGGTATGGGAAATTCGCTTGTACCAATGCTTCTCACTAGCATAGGTGTGTGCGGATTAAGGGTTTTATGGATAATAATAGCAGTTCCACAAAGACCTGAAATCAAGACAGTTATATTCAGCTATCCTTTGAGCTGGGCTGTAACTTCAGTGTTGTTTATCATATACTACATATATTTCTGGAAAAAAAGAAGACATAAAAACACTGAAGGTGAAGCAAAAATAGGAACAAAAATAGAATCAAAAATTGCATAAACTTGACATATAATTTCAATAATTTATAATGTAAATAGATGTAATTTTTGGAATAATAAACTTAATTGCATTTAAGCGCTGATTTATCGAATAAACTTCGACTGAATCTGCAATATTTTCATGATAAAATATTTGTAAAATAAAAAAGGAGTTATAATATGTCTGATTTTATTGTCACATCCTGTTCAACTGCAGATATGCCTCTTGAATTTTTTAAATCTAGAAATGTACCATTTGTTTGTTTTCATTTTATTATGGACGGAATAGAATACGAGGACGATTTAGGTCAATCAATGCCCTTTGAAGAATTTTATAAAAAAATATCAGATGGATCCCAACCAACTACATCTCAAGTAAATGTAGCTCAATTTGTAGAATTTTTCGAGCCGTTGCTCAAGGAAGGACATGACATACTGCATATTTCGTTGTCATCTGGACTTTCCGGTACATACAACTCTGCTAACATTGCAAGAAAAGAACTCCTGGAAAAGTATCCTGAAAGAAAAATACTGATTGTGGATTCTCTGGGGGCATCATCAGGTTACGGACTGCTTGTAACATCCGCCTGCGATATGAGGGATGGTGGGAGCACAATTGAGGAAACATTTCACTGGCTTGAGGAAAACAAACTAAGAGTCAATCACTGGTTTTTTTCAACTGACCTTACAAGTTATTACAGAGGCGGCAGAATTTCAGCAGCTTCAAACATAGTCGGAACAATGCTCCATATTTGCCCTCTACTTAACATGAACCATGAAGGAAAACTCATACCTCGGTCAAAATACAGAGGGAAAAAGCATGTCATTGAAGAAATTGTTGCAAGAATGGAAGAGCATGCGGAAAACAAGCTTGATTATTCAGGCAGGTGCTACATATCTAACTCAGCCTGCTATGAAGATGCCAGAAAAGTTGCCGATTTAATCGAAAGCAAATTCCACAAACTGGACGGTAATATAATGATAAACAGTGTTGGAACAGTAATAGGCTCACACACTGGTCCGGGCACAGTTGCCTTATTCTTCTATGGTGACAAAAGGATAGATTAATTGCATAGTAATCAGGTTCCGGAAAGTTTGCCGGAACTTTTTATTTGAGCCGTATAAGGCTGTTTAATGCAGAATCATGGATTATTATGGCTGAAAAACTAAGTGCAAAACAACTTGCCATATATTGCATTACCTTAATAAAAGGGGCTATGCTATACTTGTATCACTACAACATAGGAGAATTATCATGAATAAGAACTTAAAAATCAAAAAAACGTTATCAATTGTTCTTGCCTTTGTGCTGTTTGTTTTGCCTTTCGACAACATTGCATTTGCAGAAAAAGCGGACAAGCAGCCGCCAACAGCCCCAGCCAATCTTCACATGACGTCTGCAAATGAAACATCGGTTACTCTTAAGTGGGATGCATCAACGGACAATGTGGGTGTCAATGCATACAGCATTTACAAAGACGGTACATATTTCGCATCAACTTTAAACTGCACTTATACAGTCGAAAATTTGACTCCGGGAACTGAATATGAATTTTACGTAAGGGCTAAGGATGTGAAAAGAAATCTCTCAAAGCCAAGCAATGTTTTAATCGTGACTTTGTCAAAGGATTATGTTCCTAATCCTCCAACAGAAACAGCAAAGAAAATTGTGGGCTATTATGCGGCATGGTCTTCATATTCCGGATTTACTCCTGACAAGCTTGATGCAAACAAGCTTACCCACATAAATTACGCATTTGCTAATATCGGGTCTGATTTTAAATTAGTAATGGGATATCCCGATAAGGATCCTGCCAATTTTAAAATGCTTCAAGACTTAAAAATAGTTAACCCTGATTTGAAAATATTGATTTCAGTTGGCGGCTGGACATGGTCCGGAAAGTTCTCTGATGCTGCTGCAACTGAAACATCAAGATCAGCCTTTGCAGCTGGGTGTGTTGAGTTCATTACAAAGTATGGACTTGACGGCGTAGACCTTGACTGGGAATACCCTGTTGGCGGCGGTCTAGCCGAAAATTCAAGGCGCCCTGAAGACAAGCAAAACTTTACACTGCTGTTGAAAAAAATACGTGAGAAAATGGATGAACAAAGCTTGAAGGACAACAAGCATTATCTTTTAACAATTGCAGGCGGGGCAAGCAATTACTACATAGGAAACACCGAGCCTGGTATTTTTCATGAATATGTAGACTATGCCACTCTCATGACATATGATATTCATGGTACATGGGATTCCTACACGGATTTCAATGCGCCTCTTTACAACAACACTGATGCCTCTCCTCAGTACAAGTGGAGCGTTGATTCAAGTGTCAATGCTTGGATAAATGCAGGTTTCCCAAAGGAAAAACTGGTAGCGGGAGTTCCATTTTACGGATATTTATATGAAACTTCAAGCACAGGTAACAACGGCCTCTATCAGACTTTTTCAACAGGAAAATCATTAAGTTATGCCAATATTGAAGTAAATTATATGAACAAGGATGGTTTTGTAAGATATTTTCATGAGCAGTCCATGGTTCCGTGGCTTTACAATGGGAAAGTTTTCATAAGCTATGAGGATGCTGCCTCAATGTCTCTTAAGGCAGATTACATAAACACTAAGGGCCTTGGGGGAGCTGCAGTGTGGGAATTAAGCCAGGATCCGAACAAAGTGTTGTTGAATTCTCTCTACGATAGTCTCAATAATTAAATTATAGCAGAATTGAATAATCAGTTTTGCCATAAGTTGTAGGGGCGGACCTTGTGTCCGCCCGTGGTTATTGATTTGCTAAATGCGGGAGGACAGTAGTCCTCTCCTACAAACTGGAATGAAACGCTAACCTTTTTAGCCTTCAAGTATTTTTTTAAGCATCATGAGCTGAGATATTTCATAAGTAGGTTTAAATTTTGATTTATTTACGTTTTTATCCGGATTGTACCAGCATGTGTCAATTCCTGAGTTGATTCCTCCCTGTATGTCCGTGGTGAGACTGTCACCCACCATTATAACCTTGCTTTTGTCATGGTAATTGATTTTTTTAAGTGCATAGTCAAAGATTCTGAAATCAGGCTTTGAAAGGCCCACTTCCTCTGATATTATAACTTCTTCCATGTACTTACCTATGGCAGAATTTCTTACCCTGTTGTGCTGCACATCTGTAAGTCCGTTTGTTATAATTGTCATACGGTAATCATTCTTGAGGCCCTCCACCAATGGAATGCTGTCTTCATACAGGAATGAACCTTGAGATAAATTTTTCATATAAATTTCTGCAAACTCATACTCATCAAATCCTGCACCCAGTCTATGTGAGAGCTCTTTGAAACGCTGGTATTTCAATTCTTCCTGAGTTATGAGTCCATTATCAAAGTCTCTCCACAATGCAGTGTTTATTTCATCATATATTTTGTAGTGGTAATTTTCATCATAATTGATACCGTAGATTACCATTGTATTTTTAAAAGCTTCCTTTTCTGCTTTTTTAAAATCAAATAGTGTATCATCTGCGTCAAACATTATTACTTCATATTTCATAGTCATTCTCCCTAATTTGTTATTTTATTTTACATTTAATTATCTATGGAGTCAACTTGCTTTTGTATTTCAGACTTAGTGAATTAAAAAATTATCCCTTTTTGTCGTCAAAAATATTCCACGAAATACCTTTGTGTGATATAATTTATGCAAATATCAATAAAACTACTACATAGCATAACAGGAGGAAAATTATGCACTGTATACAAAATATAAGCAAGAATATAATTTGGGTTGGGGGAAACGATAGAAGACTTGAGCGTTTTGAAAATATGTTTCCAATACCGTCTGGGGTATGCTATAACTCATTTGTAATCATAGATCGTGAAACTGCGCTCATAGACACTGTTGATCAGTCTATTAGCAGACAGTTTATTGAAAACATAATTGAAGCTTTGGACGGAAGAAATCTTGATTATCTTGTCTTAAACCACATGGAGCCTGACCACTGCGCAAACATAGAAGAAATTGTAAGAAGGTACCCAAACATTAAAATTGTAGGAAACAAAAAAACTTTCCAGATGATAAGCCAGTTTTACAATTTTGACTTCCACATGAACATGCATGAAGTTAAAGAAGGAGATGTTCTATGTATTGGAGAACACAGTCTGAAATTCTTCTTTGCACCCATGGTTCATTGGCCCGAAGTTATGTTTACCTATGAAATGACTGAAAAAATTCTATTCTCAGCAGATGCCTTCGGTTCATTTGGAGCACTTTCCGGAAATCTTTTTTCAGATGACACTGATTTTGAATGCACATATGCGGAAGAAGCAAGGCGCTACTATGCCAATATAGTTGGCAAGTACGGACAGCAAGTTCAGGCTGTAATGAAGAAATTGTCATCATGTGAAATAAAAATGATTTGTCCTCTTCATGGACCGGTGTGGAGAAACAACCTGTCATACATTTTAAACAAATATGATTTGTGGAGCAGGTATGAACCTGAAAAGAAAAGTGTAATGTTGGTTTATGCTTCAATGTATGGCAATACGGAAAATGTAATGAATGTAATTGCAAATAAGCTTGCTGTCAAAGGTGTTAAAGATATGCACATGTATGATGTGTCTAAGACACATCCTTCATACATCATTTCTGATGCTTGGAAATACAGCCACATAATTTTTGCTTCTCCAACATACAACCTTGGACTTTACTATGGAATGGAAAACCTCATGAAGGAACTTGTAGCACTTCAGTTTCAGAACAGGAAGGTTGCACTGGTAGGAAACGGCTCCTGGGCACCAAGAGCATCAAAGGTCATGGAAGAAATAGCATGTACAATGAAAAATGTTGAAATAATAGGGAATCCCCTTGAAATAACATCATCAATGAAAGAAGAGCAGCACAAAGCAATTGATGAATTTGTTGACAAAATAATTGAATCAATGAAGTAAAAGTAAGGCGCAGAAAATTTTCTGCGCCTTTTGCTAAATTCCTTTTTTATAAAGCATGTATGAATATATTGCCGGTACAAAAACCAGGGAAAATACTATAGTTAGGAGAAGCGGCAAAGAATTCACGTTTAAAAATGTGGTCAAAACAAGAAGTATTCCTCCTATGGTCCAAATAAAACCTGCCAGATGATGTGTCTTGTTCCAGTTTTCCTCGCTGTTCAATGTCCAGGGCAGCTTTATACCCATTGTGTAATTTTGTTTGCACTTCGGAAGGTAGTTGCCGCATATTATTATAATAATACCAACAAAAACCGGAACAACTATATTTATTTTGATGTCATAGCCCATGGAAATGAGAAGAGTAACAGGAACCAGGAACAATGTCATCACAGGTATGAGCCACAGAGAAAACTGCTTTAGAACAACTGAATAATTGGCTTTCTTAGGATCATTGTTAAGGCTCATATGCACTATGAAGTTGATGAAAGCCATTAAAAACGGAAGTCCAAATGCTCCAAATGCCTTTGAAGCGTAGTTGTCTACCTCGCCTTTGAAGTTCCAGTGAACCGGAATCTGATCCGGAAGACGGTCAAAGACAATCAGTGACATTATTACGGGAAGAATACATATAACAGTGGTTAAAATAAGCATTTTGTCAAATTTAATTTTCATTTTTCATACCTCCAAACTGGGTGAACCACAACATAACCTCTTCAAATACGGAAATATTTATTTCATAATAAATAAAATTCTTATATTTGCTTTCAAAAATCAATCCAGCTTTTTTAAGCTGTGACAGGTGGTAGGATATAGTAGCGCCTGTCATGTCAAAGTGTTCTGATATTTCTCCTGCAGACATTTTTCCATCCTTGAGCATCACAAGTATTTCTCTTCGTACAGGATCGGAAAGCGCCTTAAAAGTTTCTGGGAATCCCAATTTATCACCTCTCACTATTTAGATGTTTTTCTAAATAGATTATAATCCAGTAAAACATCAATGTCAATATCTGTTTCGAAATTTTTCTAAATAGATAACTGCATGAAATAATGACTATGCAATTGTAAATTTTTAATGTTTAAGATATAATATATATTGAATTATAGAATAAAATTTCATTGATATAGAGGGATAAAATGTCTAAGCAATTAAAAGCAGACTTAATGCTGCTGCTTGTAACATTAAGCTGGGGGGTTTCTTACTACCTGGTGGATTTGAGTCTTGAAGATATGGGTTCGTTTACACTTAATGCAAACAGGTTTCTCATTGCATTTGCAGTTGCAGGAATATTGGCTTTTACGAAACTGAAAAACGTTTCTAAGGCAACGCTGAAGTACAGTGTGCTGCTGTCAGCCATTCTTGTTGTTGTTTACATAGGAGCAACGTTCGGTATTCAGTACACAACATTGTCAAATACAGGATTTCTTTGTGGTTTGACTGTAATTTTCACACCCATATTGTCCAGCATTGTGTACAGAAAAATACCGGACAAAAAAGTCATTCTTGCTGTGTTTATGACTCTCATTGGAATAGGGCTCTTGACACTTACTGAAAGTTTTACAATTAACTATGCAAACTTAAAAGGAGATCTTCTCTCCATTATGTGTGCTTTCATGTATGCCATTGATTTATTGGTAACTGAGAAAGTTGTTGCCCATGAAGAGGTGAATCCATTCCAGCTGGGAGTTTTTCAACTTGGATTTACAGGATTATTTAATTTAATCCTGGCTTTTGTATTTGAAACACCACATCTGCCAACAGAACCCAAAATATGGGCTCCTGTTTTGTTCCTGGCTGTGTTCTGCACGGGAGTGGCATTTATTGTACAGGCAATTGCCCAACAATATACAAATGCCTCTCACGTAGGTATTATTTTTTCCCTGGAAACATTGTTTGCGGGAGTTGTTGCATTTTTCGTTGCAGGAGAAATTCTTACTACAAAGTCGTATGTTGGAGCAATGCTTATGATTACAAGTATTTTTATAATGGAAATAAATTTTGGCGAATTATTATCATCACGTAATAAAAATAAAATAAAGCAGGAATAATATGGAGAGAGAGATTATTAACAGAAAAATCAGCGCATTTTATTTTAGCGCCACAGGAACAACAAAAAAAACCACTGAAAAATTAGCGCTGGAGATTTCAGCCGTGGGAGGGCAGAATTTGTGGGAAATAATTGATTTCACACTGCCTGAAGCAAGAAAAAAACAGTATTCATTTACCGAAGATGACATAGTGGTAGTAGGGGTTCCCGTTATAGCAGGAAGGGTTCCAAACGTACTTCTTAAGTTCCTGAACACAGTCAAAGGAAACGGAGCAACGGCTGTTGCCATTGTCATGTACGGAAACAGAAATTATGACGATGCCTTGAAGGAACTTTGGGACATACTTGAAGAAGATGGTTTTAATGTTATATGTGGCTGTGCATTTATTGGTGAACATTCATTTTCTGACACTCTCGCAATGAACAGGCCTGATGAAGAAGATTTGAATACAGCTGCTGATTTTGCAGCAAAAATCATTAAAATAATAAATGAAGAACCAAAAATCAATGCAGCCAATGGATATAAAGTAATAGAAAAAGTTTACAGAGATTACTACAAGCCAAAGGACAGAGAAGGTAATCCGGTGGACTTCAGAAAAATTACTCCAAAGACAGGTGATGCATGCACAGACTGTAAAATTTGCGCAGAAGTGTGTCCCATGGGAAGCATAGATTATGATAACGTATCAACACTCAATGGTATATGCATAAAATGCTGCGCTTGCATAAAAAAATGCCCTGTACATGCAAAATATTTTGATGATGAGAATTTTATGAAACACAAAAGAGAACTAGAAGAAGAAAACGAGGCTAGAAAGTTGCCGGAACTTTTCTTAATAATGTAGGGAGGACTACTGTCCTCTCGAAGATAACAAAATTATTGAATTGACAACGGGCGGATACAAGTTCCGCCCCTACGATTTATGGAAAATTAGATTTGTAAATAATCTGGGAGTTGCACAGCAACTCTTTTATTGTAGGAGGAATTATGAGTATAGGATATGCATGTCTTACAGTTGGTGTACATAACACAGGATTTAAAAGCTGCACAATCAAGAATGCAGGATATGAAAAACTTCTGGAGCTTATTGAACACAATCTTACATCACTTGAAAATATAATTGATTACAACATTGAAAACAGTATAAACCTATTCAGAATAAGTTCCGACATCATTCCTTTTGGCTCAAGTGTTGTCAACAACATTCCCTGGTGGGATATTTTCGAGGAAAGATTTCAAATAATAGGAGAAAAAATCAGAAAATGCAACATGAGGGTTTCCATGCATCCCGGTCAATACACTGTTTTGAACTCTCCGAAAGATGATGTGGTAAAAAGGGCTGTGGAAGACCTCATTTACCACAACCGATTTCTGGACTGCCTGAATGCTGGAAGAGATTCGAAAATAATTCTTCACATAGGAGGAGTTTATGGAGATAAAAAATCAGCCATTATGAGATTTATGGACAATTATAAACTGCTTGACGAAAACATAAAGAACAGACTTGTTATAGAAAATGACGATAAATCATTTAATGTACGAGATGTGCTTGAAGCAGGAATTCAACTTAATATACCTGTTGTATATGACAATTTGCACAACGCTGCAAATCCTTGTGACAACTCAAGTGATGATTTTTGGATAAAGGAGTGCAGCAAGACTTGGAATATTAGTGACGGCAGGCAGAAAGTACACTATTCACAGCAAAATCCTGATAAAAAGAAAGGCTCACATTCTGAAACAATTGGAATCAATGAATTTATGGAATTTTACAAACGTGTGGGAGGAGAAAATTTAGATATAATGCTTGAAGTTAAGGACAAAAACATTTCCTGCATAAAGTGCATCAACTCAACAGTTCAACATGAAAATATCAAATATCTTGAAAAGGAATGGAGCAGGTACAAGTACAGCGTGCTGGAAAAATCACCTGAGGATTATATAAAAATAAGGCAGCTGTTAAAGAACAAGAATGTTTATGATGCTGTGGGTTTTTATAATGTTATTGAATGTGCAATAACAAAGAAAGAGGAAAAGGGCCATGCCATAAACTCGCTGCAGCATGTATGGGGATATTTTAAGGATGTGGCAACAGAAAATGAAAAAAGTACTTTCATGAAGCTGCTGGATGAATACATGAAGTCGGAAACATCCCTTCAGACAGTTAAAAATCATCTTAAAAAACTTACCATAAAATACAGGCAGGGATACTTAAAAAACTCATATTACTTTACATTGAGCTAATAAAAATAATATATTTTAAAACAGTGTTTAATTTCAGTTTTTATAGGGTATTATTTCATGGAAATTCTCACAAGGGAGGACACTATGAAAAAGAATATAAAGACTGTAATAATTATAGTAACAGTAATAATAATATTTCTATTTGTTTATTTTATGCTTTCAAAGGATGATGAAGCTGTTGAAGTGACCACAATGAAAGCCTACTATGGAAGTGTAACTAAAAGCATAGAACTTTCAGGCGTGATAAAATCAGCGGATTACGAAGAAATTACCATACCCTCTGAATTGAAGGTACTGAAAACCTATGTTGAAGAAAACAGCACTGTTGAAAAAGGGCAACTTCTTGCAGAACTTGATTCAACAGACCTTTTGATTGAACTTAAGAAATCTGAAATTAGTCTGGAAAAACTTTATTCAGATCTTGATGAATTAAAAAACAGCGATTCGCAAGTGAGCATTCTTAAAAACAAGCTTTTAAAGAGCCAGGAAGAGTACAACAATGTTAAAACTGATCTTGAATCATCCTATGAAGACCTTAAGATAATCAGTGTATTGTATGATGAAAACGCCATAAGCAAATTAGAATATGACAGATATGTTTCTGCAGCAAAGGACTTAGAAAGCAAACTTAATATAGCCAAGCTTGATTACAGCGACGCTGAGGCTAATTACAACGACTATATTGAGTCTGTACAAATTGACACCATAAACACAGGAAGAGATATAAATACCCTGAAGCTTGACATTGAAAACATAAACAATAAAATTGAAAACAATAAAATTTACGCTTCTGTGAACGGTGTTGTAACAGAATTTCCATTGAATGAAGGAAGAAAAACTTCCGCAGGCAGCAAAATCATTATTTATGACACAAATTCCTACGAATTTACAGCAAAAGCACCTCAGGAAGATGCTGTATTAATTAGAGAAGGCCAAAAATCAATGGTGTATTTAGACGGAATGAACAGTGTCTATGAAGGTGATGTAATAAACGTAGGAAAAACGGCTGAGATTGATCAGGAAAGCGGCAGCAAGACTCCAAAAGTTGAAATAACAATAAAGATTACAAACAGCGACAATTTCATTAAGTCAGGATATGAAGGAAAAGCAAATATAATAATTGACATCAGTGAAAATTCCCTTTTATTAAAGAATGAGTCTCTTAAAAGAGGTGCTGACGGCAAAATGTACCTGTTTGTTTTAAAAAATAATACTGTAAAAAAGAAAAACGTTGTGACAGGATTATCTGACGGTTATCTCACAGAGGTATCAGGAATTTCCGAAGGTGAAAAAGTAATTTTAAATCCGCCTGAAGAATTGATTGATGGTGATTCTGTGAAACTTAAGAATTAAGGAGATCTATATGGATGAGGTTAAGTTAAGTTTCATGAATCATTTTAATGAATTGGACAAGGAAGCATGCGTCTTGCTTGCAATAAATACATTGAAAAATAATGAGATTACAATTCCCGAGCTATATGAGGAAATTCTTCGTCCTGCCCTTTATTCAATTGACACAAGCATAGGCATGGAAGACTCCATATGGATTGAACACGTTAAAACTTCCATCATCAGGACTGTCATAGAATCCGCATATCCTTTTGTAATAGAACTGAAAAAACATGTGACGCCTCTTGGAATTAAGGTTGTCCTTGCGTGCCCCGAAAGGGAATATCATGAGGTGGGACTTAGAATGATTGCAGACTTTTTTTTACTGAACGGATATGAAGCAATATTTGTTGGAACAAACACACCCAGAGAACAGATCTATTATGCAATTGCAAGCAATAGTCCAAAATATGCAGCCATAAGTGTAACAGATTATTATCTTTTGTTTGAAGCACAGAGAATGATACATAGAATAAAGGAAATGACAGGCGGAAAAGTGACCGTGCTGGTTGGAGGCAATGCTTTCAGGAGCAATTTAGTTTCAGTTGAAAAAATAGGCGGAGACATTTACCTTGAGTCATACCAGGATATAGTAAATTTAAGGGCAGGTGAAGAAAAGTGAGATTATCTTTTACCATAGCCCTGCGGTTTTTAAAGTCAGGCAAAGGACAAACACTTTTGATTATACTTGGGATATCTGTGGGAGTTGCAGTGCAGCTTTTTATAGGGTCGCTAATACAGGGTCTTCAGGCAAGTCTCATTGATACAACAATAGGAAGTTCATCACACATCACCATAGTTCCTGCAAATGGCAAAACATCAATCAAGGATTGGGAGAGAGCAATATATGAGGCTGGGATTTCAGACAGCAACATAACTAACATATCAGCTGCTGCAGAGGGCTCAGCTACCATTGACTATGATGATGATACTGCTCCCGTTCTTGTAAGAGGATTTGTGGTAGATGATGCTGACAAAATTTACAAATTCAGCGAAGGTCTTTATGAGGGAAGAATGCCGGTAAAAAAAGATGAAGCAATAATAGGAAAAGACCTTGCACTTAAGTCAGACACAAAAATCAATGATGAAATAACTCTTATATTGCCTTCAGGCAATGTAACAAGAATGGAAGTAACAGGCCTATTCGATTTGGAAGTTTCATCCCTGAATGAATCATGGGTTGTAACAACCGTTGAAACAGCACAGGACATGCTGTCACTGGACAGCAGCGTCACAAAAATAGAAATGCAGGTCAAAAAAGTGTTCACAGCCGATGACACAGCAAAGGATTTAGCGTACAATATGTCAGTAAATGATGTTGAAGTTGAAAACTGGAAGGATCAAAATCAGTCTCTATTAAGCGGTCTAAACGGTCAAAGCGTATCAAGCTATATGATTCAGGTCTTTGTGATGGTTGCAGTACTTCTTGGAATTTCCAGTGTGCTTGCCATTTCTGTAGTCCAGAGGTCAAAACAGATAGGAATACTTAAGGCAATGGGAATAAAGGACAGGGATTCAAGCCTAATATTTGTTTTCCAGGGTCTCATGCTGGGTATTGTGGGAGCAGTGTTTGGGATAATCCTTGGTTTTGTACTCTTATGGTTCTTCACAAATTTTGCAGTGAACCCTGACGGCTCACCAATTGTTCCGATTTACATAAACATAGGATTCATTTTACTTTCAGGAATGTTTGCTGTATGTTCTGCAGTTGCAGCATCCCTAATTCCTGCAAGACTGTCCTCGAGACTTAACCCCATAGAGGTGATTAAAAATGGCTGATATTATTGAACTTAAAAATATAAATAAAATTTATGGAGAAAAAATTAAGACGCAGGTTTTGTTTGATATTAATTTAAGCTTCCAGGCACAAAGCTTCAACTCAATAATAGGAGAATCAGGAAGCGGGAAAAGCACTATGCTTAACATCATTGGAACATTGGACAAACCAACAAGCGGAGAAGTTTACATTGACGGATTCAGGACGGACACATTGGACAAGGACGCCCTTGCCAGACTAAGGAATGAGACTATGGGCTTTATATTTCAGTTTCACTACCTTCTTCCTGAATTCACAGCAAAAGAAAATGTGCTGATGCCTTATAAAATCAAAAATTTCAATATTCCAAA
This sequence comes from Sedimentibacter sp. B4, assembly GCF_000309315.1. Lineage (NCBI taxonomy): Bacteria > Bacillati > Bacillota > Tissierellia > Sedimentibacter > Sedimentibacter sp. B4. Next base: position 1,540 of record NZ_CANG01000026.1, on the reverse strand, counting down.
GGAAGTAGACTTTTGGGCAGACGAGCTTCTTGACATGGTTGGGCTTTCAAAAGTTAAAAACAACCTGGCTACGGATATGTCAGGAGGGCAGCAGCAAAGAACTGCTATTGCAAGGGCACTTATTAATAAACCAAAAATAATTCTTGCTGACGAGCCTACAGGAAACCTTGATTCCGAAACAACTGAAACTGTTTATTCAATATTAAGACGCATAAATCAAAAATATAAGACAACATTTGTAATAATAACCCATGACCAGAGAATTGCTGAAAAAACAGACAGAATTGTTGAAGTAAAGGATGGAAGAATAGACCTTGATTTAAGAAAATAATATTCATATTTTCTCGCTTAAAGGAAAAGATAAAACAAAATCTTTTAAGGAGAAATATATGTTTAAACATGACAAGAAGTTACTTTTTGAAGTAAGGGTAGACAATATAAACCCAAATTATGCGGCTATGATGCAGGAGCAGCTTGGGGGACCTCACGGTGAACTTAAAGCAGCACTGCAGTACATGTCTCAAAGTCTTCGAATCAAGGACAAGGAAATAAAAGATTTGTTTCTTGACATTGCGGCAGAAGAATTAAGCCATCTTGAAATGGTTGCAACAACTGTGAATTTGCTGAATGGACATGAACTTGATGCTCAAAATGCCACCATAGGAAACATTCAGGCTCATGTATCATCAGGACTTACACCTGTGCTTTCAAACGCTTCAGGATATCTTTGGACTGCTGCTTACATCGAAGAAACAGGAGATCTGGTAGCTGACATTTTGTCAAACATTTCTGCGGAACAAAGAGCAAAGGTTGTATATGAATATTTGTACAGGCAAATCAACGACAAGGGTGTAAGAGAAACAATAGACTTTTTATTAAACCGTGAAGAAGCACATAACACAATGTTTCGTGAAGCATTCAATAAAATTCAAGACACAGGTTCTAATAAGAGCTGGGGGGTCACAGCAGATTCAAAACTTTATTTTGATTTATCATCACCGGGAAGCAATTCCTTCAGTGCTCAAAATGCACAGCCACCAAGTTTCGCAGCACCTAATTCAAAAAAATAAGCAAACGGCGGGATACCGCCGTTTTTTTGATTACATAATATTTCCGTAAATCGGACCGCCATCATAATGATTTGAGCAGCCTTCATTTAAAAATGCAGTGACAACTCCTATGAAGTATTCGGATTCTCTTCTTATGTGGTTTACTACTGTTACTGCTGCAGGATTTTCCTTTACTGCTTCGCTTTCTCTAAGAAGCATTCCAAGAAATTCAACAAAGACTTTGCTTTGTCTTATTGATAGATCAACAATGTTCACTATGTTTTCGTACATTTCCCCTGATATGATGTTGCTGCAGTTTATTGCTGCCTGCGAATACTGGACTGCACGGTCATGGGTTGAATCAAAAATCTGCTTATATTGTTCAAGTTTTTCAACATATTCGTTTTCCAGGTCGGGAGCAACCTCCATTATTACATCTGTATGCTCACTTTCCTGATGCTTCCAGAACTCAGCTTCTTCCAGAGCTCTTA
>NZ_CANG01000027.1:0-34379 GCF_000309315.1 Sedimentibacter sp. B4 | reverse complement strand
CGAGGATTGCAAAGGACGGGACGTCCTTGCCGTTAAGGGGGGTGCTCAGTAAAAATACGTTAGTATTTTTACGCCGAAGGGGGACATAGGTCGCCATAGCGGAGTTGCGGAGCAACTTTTTATGTTAAAGGAAAAACGGAGGAAACAATGATACACATATTTAAAATGAACGACATGCATTTTGCCCTGGACACAAGTAGCGGACTGGTTCATGTTGTTGACGAAGTAATATATGATTTGCTGACAGATGAAAATTTCAAAAATGAAGATAACGTAAATGAAATTAAGAATAAATACGGAGCAGAAACAACTGATGAAGCTGTTTCTGAAATCAATTATTTAATCCATCACAAAATGCTTTACACTGATGACGCAAATGCAGTGAATAAAATAAAGCCTGCCATAAAGGCGATGTGCCTGAACATGACACATGACTGCAACTTAAGATGCGAGTATTGTTTTGCTTCTCAGGGAAGCTACAACGGTGAAAGAAGCTACCTGAGTTTTGAAACAGGCAAGAAAGCATTTGATTTTCTTGTTAAAAGTTCAGGCAAGAGAGTGAACCTTGAAGTTGATTTCTTCGGCGGTGAGCCTCTCATGAATTTTGAAACAATAAAAAAACTTGTTGACTATGCCAGAAGTCTTGAAAAACAGCACAACAAGCATTTCAGATTCACTACAACAACAAACGGTTTGCTTTTAGATGATGAAAAAATAGACTACCTCAATGAAAACATGGACAATGTGGTATTGAGCATAGACGGAAGAAAAGAAACAAACGACCACATGAGAAAGACCGTGAATCAAAAGGGAAGCTACGATGTAATCACTGAAAATTTTAAAAAATTTGTTTCAAAGAGAATGGACAAGGATTATTTTGCAAGAGGAACATACACTGCTTACAACCTTGACTTCTCAGAAGATGTAAAACACATGAGAGATCTTGGATTTGACAAAATTTCTGTTGAGCCTGTTGTTGCAAAACCTGAAGAAAAATATGCACTTAAGGAAGAGCATCTTGATATTCTGAAGGCTGAATATGAAAAGCTTGCAAAGCTGTACCTTGATTCATACGACAGCAAGGATAAAAAGTTCCAGTTCTTCCACTTCAACATCGAACTTGACGGAGGACCGTGCATTTACAAAAGAAGCATTGGCTGCGGAGCAGGAACTGAATATGTGGCTGTTACTCCCGAGGGAGATTTATATCCATGCCATCAGTTTGTTGGACAGGAAGAATTCATCATAGGCAATGTTGATGAAGGAATTGTGAAAGATGAAATAATTGACATGTTCAAAAACGTATCTGTAAACGAAAAGCCTGTATGCAGGGATTGCTGGGCAAAATATTACTGCAGCGGCGGCTGCCATGCAAATGCATACAATTTCAACAAGGATTTCAAAGTTCCTTACAGTGTAGGTTGTGAACTTGAGAAAAAGAGAATTGAATGCTCAATTTATATAAAGGCCAGATTAGCCCAGTAAATTGCAGAAATATTGGTTTAAAAGCAAAAAATAGTGGTAAATATATATTGATGTATAGTATAATGTAGGTGATTATAAACAAATAAAGTTTACCTGAGAGGAGTGTTACTATGCAAATTGGTTTTATTTTAATACTGGTAATTGCAATTTTTGTTGCAATATTTTCCATTCAAAACGGAACGCCGGTTCCTGTTGATTTATTCCTTGCTCGTTATGAAATGCCTCTTGCATTAGTCATGATGGCGTGTATAATAATAGGCGCTGTAATTGTTCTGATTTTAGGAACATCAAGACAGTTCAAGAAAAGATCTGAAGGCAAGGAAATGAAGAACAAACTCAAGACGTTTGAAAATGAGAAACTTCAATTTGAAAACAATGCAAAAACAATGGAAACAGAAATACAGTCCCTTAAGGACAACAATGCCGCACTCATTGCAAAGGCCACTGAATTCGAGGAAAAACTGAAACTCAAAGATGACCACATTGCACTTCTTACAAAAGAAATTGATGAGATGAAAACAAAATCCAATATAAATATTAATGAAGGCGCTGATCCAAATTCAAATGATGAAAAAAGTGAAGCTTAAAGTTAATGAATTTGAACAATCTGAAATAGATGAAATAAAAAACAACTTCAATTTATCAGACATTTCTTCAAAGATACTTTTAAGCAGAAATATACGAACACACGAGGAAATAGAACAATTTCTTAATCCGGATTTCAAATATTTTGAAGATGCTGCACATTACAAGGATCTGGTGAAAGGCTGCCAAAGGATTCTACAAGCAATTGACAATGGCGAAAGAATTTTAATATACGGCGATTACGATGTGGACGGTATTACATCCATAAGCCAGTTTTTTATTCTTTTGTCAAAAGCGGGAGCAAAAGTAGACTACTACGTTCCGGAAAGAGAAAGTGAAGGCTACGGATTAAGCACGGATTTTGTCAACTGCCTGAAAACCGGAGATATAAAAGCTGATTTATTGATAACTGTTGACTGCGGAATTGCTGAAGTAGAAAAAATAAAGGAAATTACAAACTTCAGCAAGGATGTAATCATTTTGGATCATCATCAATGTAAGGAAGAAATTCCAGATGCATATGCCGTAATAAACCCAAAACAAAAAGATTGTCCGTCGAAAAACAAGCAGTTGTGCGCGTCAGGACTGTCTTTTAAATTTTTGAAGCATTTGAACACATATCTAAAAATAGAAGATATAGAAGATGTGCTTCTTGAACTTGCATGTCTTGGAACAATTGCAGACATAGTGGATCTCATTGGAGACAACAGGATTATAGCAAGCAACGGACTTAAGAAAATAAATGACACCAGAATAATTGGACTCAAAAAACTCATTGAAGTTTCCGGAATAAATGTAAAGGAAATTGAATCCTATCACATTGGATTTATTATAGCTCCAAGAATAAATGCAGCAGGCAGAATGGACTCTGCTAAAAAAGCAATCGAACTCATGCTCACAAATGATGATGAAGAAGCTGAAAAACTTGCTTTTGAACTGGAAAGCTTAAATGTACTCAGAAAACAAACTGAGCAGGAAATATTTGATGAGGCCGTTAAAAAAATTGAAACTAATTTTCTATACAAAAAAAACGCAATAGTTGTTTATGGAGATAACTGGCATGAAGGAGTTCTTGGAATCGTAGCGTCAAAGCTTACTGAAAAATACGAAAGACCAAGCATTGTGATTTCAGTGAAGGATGGAATAGGCAAGGGCTCTGCAAGAAGCCTTGAATATCTGGACATTTTCGAAGCATTCAAAAAAAACGACTTGTACCTTGAGAAATATGGAGGGCACAAGCTTGCTGCAGGATTGACTATTTCGGAAAAAAACATAAGCAGTTTTGCAAATGCACTGAACAGCTATATTGGGAACATCAGTTTAAGCCATTTTGATTACAGGGAAATCGAGTCTGATGCAATGCTTAAAATTTCTGACGTGAATTTCAGCCTGTATGAAGAAATAAACAAATTCGAACCATTCGGTGCCGGAAATCATAAACCTGTATTGATTCTTAAAAATGTAGCGATGAAAAATATCAAAAAGGTAGGCAGAAACGGAAACCACTTAAGTTTTGTTCTTTCTGATGAAGGCATGGACATACCTGTAATTGGGTTCGGAAAAATAAACATATTGGAAAAGGTACTTACAAGACCACCTTCCTATGCAGTGACTTTGAGCCTCAATGAATTCAACGGCAAAAAAAGCATGCAACTGGTGCTCTTAAATGTTGAGGAAAGAGAAGAACTCGATTACAAAATAGATGACGAAAAAGTCAGAATGCTTAACTCCATACTCAACAAAACAAAGTCGAAAATTATCAAGACCGATATTTTTGTGCTGGTAGACAGGTTTAATCATTTATATAATGCTAAGATAACAGCAGATGAAATAATATGCATACTTAAAAAGGCTAATAATATACAATATGCTTTAAAAAATGACATGTTGTACATAAAAAAATAATCATCTCAATTTGGAGGAGTTATGGATTTAAAAGAAAAGATCAGAGTGATAGACGGTTTTCCTGTAGATGGAATAAGCTTTAAAGATATTACCACATTGTTAAAGGATGCGGGGGCACTTAACGAATGCATAAAGCAAATGGCTGAAAGATTCAAGGATACTGAGGTTGACATTATAGTGGGACCTGAATCAAGAGGTTTCATCCTGGCAACACCCCTTGCTTATGTAATGAACACAGGATTTGTTCCCGTGAGAAAACCGGGAAAACTTCCCGGAGAAACAATAAGATATGAATACTCACTGGAATATGGAATGGATTCTCTTGAAATACACAAAGATGCTATAAAGCCTGGACAAAAGGTTCTCATTATTGATGACCTTCTTGCTACGGGAGGTACAATGTTTGCAGCTGCCAAGCTTGTGGAAAAGCTGGGCGGAGATGTTGTAGGCCTTGGATTTTTAATAGAGCTAGAAGATTTGAACGGAAGAGAAAAACTTTCTGATTATAAAGTTGAATCGTTGGTAAAATACAATTAATACAATTAAGAATTAAGAATGAAGAGTGAAGAATTGTGGAAGGAATTTTGCTCTGCAAAATTCCATCAATTAATTCTTAATTCTTAACTCTTAATTCTTCATTAGAGAAGAGGTGAGCACAATGTTGGAAAATATAATCAATCAAATAGAATCATACAATCCCAATGCAGATGTTTCAGTTGTTGCCAAGGCATACAACTATGCGGAAATGGCACATTCAAATGCACAGACTAGATTTTCAGGTGAAAGATACTTCATTCACCCTTACAATGTTGCGCTCATTCTGGCAGATCTGCACGTTGACGTACAGACAATTGCAGCAGGACTACTGCATGATGTTGTTGAGGACACGGGAATAACCTATGATGATATTAAAAGAGAATTCGGTGAAGAAATAGCCAATATGGTGGACGGCGTCACAAAGCTTAGCAAAGTCAAGTACAGAAACAAGGAAGAGCGCCAGGCAGAATCACTAAGAAAGATGATTATTGCCATGTCTAAGGACATAAGGGTCGTAATCATAAAACTGGCCGACCGTCTGCACAACATCAGGACTCTTCAGTACATGCCAAAGGAAAAACAATATCAAAAAGCAATGGAGACAATAGAAATATATGCTCCCATTGCTAACCGACTTGGTATTGCTTCCATAAAGTGGGAGCTTGAAGATCTGAGTTTGAAATATATTGATCCTGAAGGCTACCAGGATTTGCTTGAAAAGGTACAGCAAAAAAGCGAGCAAAGAAAGGATTACATTTCCCGCATCATATCAGTAATGCAGGAAAAGTTAAGTGAGGCAGGAATAGAAGCAGATATAAAGGGAAGGCCTAAGAGCCTTTACAGCATTTATAAAAAAATGTATTTCAAAAACAGGGCTTTTGAACAGATTTATGACTTGATTGCTGTGAGAATAATTGTTGACAGCATCAAGGACTGCTATGGAGCATTGGGAACAATGCACACACTTTGGAAGCCAATTCCGGGAAGATTCAAGGATTATATTGCAATGCCGAAACCCAACATGTACCAGTCACTGCACACAACAGTCATAGGACCTGCAGGGGAGCCTTTTGAAATTCAAATAAGAACCCTTGAAATGCACAGAACTGCTGAATACGGTATAGCAGCTCACTGGAAATACAAAGAAGGAATAGATGAGCAGACAAATTACGAAGAAAAATTAAACTGGCTGAGACAAATGCTTGAGTGGCAGCAGGAAACTAATGATCCGGCAGAATTTATGGAAACATTGAAAATTGATCTTTATGCAGATGAAGTGTTTGTGTTCACCCCTAAGGGAGAAGTTGTAAACATTCCTACAGGATCAACACCAATTGACTTTGCATACAGAGTCCACTCAGCTGTAGGAAATAAATGCGTTGGTGCAAAGGTAAACGGCAGGATTGTGCCTATTGACACAAAACTTAAAACTGGAGATCAAATTGAAATATTAACTTCTCAGTCAAGTGCAGGACCAAGCAGAGACTGGCTTAAAATAGCAGCTTCAAGTCAGGCAAAATCAAAAATCAGGAAGTTTTTCAAAGAAAGAGACAAAGATTTCAATGTTGAAAAAGGCAAGGAGCTTGTTGAAAGAGAAGTAAAGAAACAAGGTTACCAGGTATCTGATTTGTTGAAGGACGACTGGCTTAAATTTGTTGCCGACAAGTACAGCATGTTCACTGCTAACAATCTTTATGCAGCTGTTGGCAATGGAGGCATTACAGAAAATCAGATAGTAAACAGGCTTAAGCTTTTGTACATGGAAAAAAACAAGGATAAAATTGAGCTTGAGAAAATAGAAAACCTTGAGAAAAATACAAACATTACCAGCAAGACTCCATCAAGGATAGAAAAACATGCTTCAGGTGTTATAATAAAGGGAATTGACAACGTGAAGGTTCGTTTTTCCAAGTGCTGCAGTCCTGTTCCGGGAGATGCCATAGTAGGCTACATTACAAGAGGAAGAGGAGTGTCTGTTCACAGGGCAGACTGCACAAACATTCACGACCTTACAGATTCTGAAGATCAAAGGTTCATAGAAGTTGAGTGGGATTACGGCAAGAAGGCTACATTCGTAAGCGAGCTGCAAATAAAGGCGCTTGACAGACCAAGGCTTCTTCAGGATTTAACAGCTCTATATGCTGAGGCAAAGCTGAACGCTGTTTCTCTTAACCTGAGGATTACCAAGGACAGGGTTGCCATAGTAGACATTGGTTTTGAAATAAATGAAACAAAACAAATTGAAGATTTGATGAAAAAAATAAAAAAACTTGACGGTGTTCTTGAAGTGTACAGAAACAAAAAATAGATGATAATATTGAAAATGCTGTATTGCCGCAAGGTGATGCGGATTTTCTTTTATAAATCAGAAAACAGTAAGCAGGTGATTTAGTGAGAGGCGTTGTACAGCGTGTCAAACGCGCCAAGGTATCGGTTGATGATAAGGCAATAGGTCAAATTGACCATGGAATAATGCTTTTGCTTGGTGTAGAAGAAGACGATGAAGAAAAAGATTTGGAGTACATGTGCGACAAGGTTGTTAATCTGAGAATATTTGAAGATGAAGAAGGAAAGATGAACAAAAGCGTCCTGGACGTTTGTGGAAGTCTTCTTGTAGTTTCTCAGTTTACACTTTTAGGAGATGCAAGAAAAGGCAGGAGACCAAGCTTTATTCAAGCAGCACGTCCTGAAAAAGCAGTACCCATGTATGAAAAATTCATTGAAAACATGATAAAATCAGGATTGAAAACACAGACAGGCGAATTTGGTGCCGACATGCAGGTAGAGCTTGTAAATGACGGACCGGTCACAATTTTGCTTGACAGCAAAAAAACTTTTTAGGAGGAAATTATGATATTTGAAGCAATGACAGTGGGCTCGTATTACTCAAACTGCTACATAGTGGCAAGCGACAGTACAAAAGAAGCTGCAATAATAGACCCGGGAGCCGATTTTAGTAAAATTGACCAGAAAATAATTGAGCTGGGATTAAATCCTAAGATGATAATACTGACCCATGCTCACGGTGACCACATTTGTGCCGTAAAGGAACTTATTGAAAAATACAACGCAAAAGTCTGCATACACGAAATTGATGCCCTGGCTTTATCAGACAGCAAAATAAATTTTTCAAAGGTATTGTTCGGAAAAGATATATCCATTGATGCTGATGTAAAGTTGAAAGACGGTGATGTTCTTGAGCTGGGAGACCTTAAGCTTGAAATAATTCACACTCCAGGACACACAAAAGGCGGCATATGCATCAAAGTCGGAAATATAATGATGACAGGGGATACTCTTTTTAACAATTCTATAGGAAGAACAGATTTTCCGGGAGGATCTTTTGAAGAAATAATTGATTCCATACAGGAGAAAATATTCAAGTACGACGAAGACATCATAATATATCCGGGACACAATTCTCCTTCAACAATAAAATCTGAAAAACTGAGCAATCCTTTTGTCAATTAAGGAGAAGTGATGCTTAGATTTTATTTTTCAGGTCATAACTTTGAATATGAAGCAAGAAATGCCCTAAGGGTTTTTGACCTTAACATTGATTATGATGTTAAAAATATGGATGCAGAAGAGCCTGACTATCAGTGTGAATATTCTCTTGTTTCAACTTTGGAAGAACAAGAAGGAGCATATATAAGTACAGCTGTTTTGTACCGAAAAAATGAAAAGATTCATGAAAAAAGCTTTAAAAGCTATGAAATAATCCTAGAAAAAGAAAATGACAGGAAGATGAAAAAAACTCTTGTTACAAAATCTATTCACAATGTTTTGAAAAGCCACTACTCAATTGTTCCTGACTACGGTATATTAACGGGTGTAAGAGTTGTGAAAATACTCATAGCATCAAGGCAGTACGGAAGAAGCGATTCTGAAATAACACGAATACTCAAAAACACATATGAAGTAACTGATGAAAAAATTGAACTTTTATGGGATATACTAAACATAGAAGAAAAATACATAAATGAAAAAATGAACAAAGAAAATTACAATTTGTATATTGGAATTCCATTTTGCCCTACTAAGTGCAGCTATTGTTCATTCACATCATTTATAAATTGTGGTCAGAAAAAAATTTATGATTATGTTGATGTACTTGTAAAGGAAATTCACGCAACAATTAAAATGGCAAAAGACAGGAATTTAAAGCTGCATTCTGTTTATATAGGTGGAGGAACTCCTTCTGTTCTTAATATAGAGCAAATTGATAAATTGTTTGCAGCAATTAAAAGTCATTATGATTTGAACAGCATAAGAGAAATAACATTTGAAGCAGGAAGGCCTGATACAATAACGTTAGAAAAACTTCAGTGCCTTAAAAACAACAAAGTCACAAGAATAAGCATCAATCCTCAGTCCATGAATGAAAAAACTCTCCTTTCCATGGGAAGGAATCACAATACAGAAGATATTTTAGAAAAATACCATTTGGCAAGAAACATCGGTTTTGATTGTATTAACATGGATATAATACTGGGTCTGCCCGGTGAAAATGAAGAAGATGCACTTAATACCATCGAAAAAGTTGTGAACCTGAAACCTGAAAATATCACGGTTCATTCACTGGCCTACAAGAAAAATGCAGAGCTTACAAGAGAAAGTTCACAGTATTTAAAAGATTACAACTTGATGAGACTTATGCATGATGAGGTAGGAGAAAGCTGCAGAAAAAACGGCTACAAACCATACTACATGTACAGGCAAAAAAATATAAAGGGCAATTCTGAAAATGTGGGATATTGCCTACCTGCAAAGGAAAGCATATATAACATGATAATAATTGAAGAGCTTGAAACCATACTTGCCTGCGGTATCGGTGGATCCAGCAAAATTATGACAGAGAACAACCATCACGAGCCTCTTCGCAATTTCAAGAGCCTGGAGGAATACATAAGCCGAATTGATGAAATATTGGAAAAGAAGAAAAATTTGTTAAATAGTTCATTGGAGGGTATATGAAGAAGTTAACTATGTTTTATTTGGAAAATTGTCCTCACTGCAGACGTGCATACAGCATGATCGAGGAACTTAAAAGTCAAAATCCGAAATATTCAAATGTTAATATTGAGTTTGTTGAGGAATCAAAAAATGTACAAATAGCCAGTACCCATGACTACTATTACGTACCTGCGTTCTTCCTTGATGGGGATAAACTGTTTGAAGGTGTACCGTCAATTGATAAAATAGAAGAAGTGTTGAAAAAAGCAACAGCATAAAGGTTGTTTGCAACTACTATAGACCTACAAAATAAAAGAACAGCCGCTTAGCGGCTGTTTTTAATTTTCATGATTTTCATCTTCATGAGAATTTTTTTCAATTACCTGTTTTATTTTGTTTGCAAATTTCATTTCCTTGAAATGATTTGCTCTTTTAGAGTCAGACTCTATTTCCCAATGAATAATCAATGTGAGAGCAGCTCTTAAAACAACTATTGATGCAAGTATTATGAGCTCGTCAATAGTCCTTATTACAAGGGTCTTAAGAATCTCCGCACCGAGTTTAAACTCCAAAGCCATTGCAAGAGCCTGAGAAAATTCAATTTTTACGGTTTCATCCGAAAAGTTGAAGAATCTCAGAGCATATTTTACGAATGCTATTAAGGCAGAAAATACTATTATAAATACTCCGATTAACTCCAATACATGTGCAATGTTAGGGACTAGTGTTGAAATAAGATGTTCTAGCATAAGTTCCTCCGTTTTTTAAATCAAATGCACTGAAAACATTTACTTACTATTATAAATCATTTCAAGCAGTATGTCAAAGGTACATGCATTGTTTTTGAAGATAAATTTTGTATATAATTCCTTTTTTTATATTCATAAATTGTCCATTTGTTTATATAAATGAATAAAGGGGTGGAAATATGATAATAAGAATTAAAAAAAGGAATCTGGCAATTATTTTAAGCTGTATGTTGCTGATGATAATTATTTTTGCATATGAAACAATCAGTAATTTTTCTGTGTCCGTATCTGCAGGAATTTCAAACTGGGGGCTTAAGTTCAATGAAAGCGGCACAACTCCCATAGGCAATGAAACAAGAGATTATCTAAAAAAATATAATGCATATTATGCGGGAAATAATGATGAGAAAGTTATTTTTCTTACTTTTGATGCTGGTTATGAGAATGGATACACGCAGGATATTCTTGACACGCTGAAGAAACATGATGTTAAAGCTGCATTCTTCCTGGTTGGGCATTATATTGAAAAGGAACCTGGACTGGTGAAAAGGATGATTGAGGAAGGGCATATTGTGGGAAACCACACATACAGCCATCCAGACATGTCAAAAATTGCTGATGCAGACTCTTTCAAAAAGGAACTTAATTCTCTGGAAGACATATACAAACAAACAACCGGGCAGGATATGCCCAAGTATTACAGACCTCCTCAGGGGAAATTCAACGAAGAAAATCTTAAGATGGCAAATGAGATGGGATATAAAACAATATTCTGGAGCCTTGCATACCAGGACTGGTCAAATGACAAGCAGCCCACCAGAGAGACAGCCTTTGAAAAATTAATACCCCGCATTCATCCAGGAGCAGTTGTACTTTTGCACAGCACTTCAAAAACAAATTCCGAAATTTTAGATGAGCTACTTACTAAGTGGAAAGAAATGGGCTACACATTTAAAACAATTGACGAACTGGTGCAAGGCAATTAAGAATTAAGAATGAAGAGTGAAAAATTAATGGTAGGAATTGCGCTAAAGCGCAATTCCTTCTTTTAATTCTTAATTCTTAACTCTTAATTCTTAATTAACGAAGTTTTTGTTGTTGACAAATAATTTTTAATGTGTTAATTTTAATGTAAACAAATTGCTTGGGGAAGAGTAATCATAAAGAATTAATTACAGCAAGACAGGGACGATGGAAGCCTGTTATTAACTTGTGGTGAAGACACCTCTATTACAGCAGTTACTTAATTGAGAGGGACTATTTATAGTCCAAGTAGGGTGGCAACGCGGGTTATACTCGTCCCTAAGGGGATGGGTTATTTTTTTTGATAAATTGCTTGGAGGATAATTATGGAAACTATGGGAACACTCAGAAGAACTAACATGTGCGGACAACTGAACAAGGACCATATTGGTAAAGAAGTTGTAGTCATGGGATGGGTTCAAAAAAGAAGAAGTCTCGGAGGTCTTATTTTTGCCGATGTAAGAGATGTTACAGGGTTGATTCAGGTTGTATTCGACACTGATGTTAACAAGGAAGCATTTGATAAGGCTGAAAGTTTAAGAAGTGAATTCGTTATTGCTGTAAGAGGTGAAGTTTTAGAAAGACAATCTAAAAATCCTGATATGGCAACCGGAGAAATTGAGGTTTATGCTCATGAACTAAAAATATTGGACACAGCTGAAACTCCTCCGATTTATATAAAAGACAACGATGACGTATCTGAACAAATGCGTTTGAAATACAGATATTTAGATTTAAGAAAACCATCCATGCAGAAGAATCTTTTAACAAGAAGTAAGACATCAAAGGTAATAAGAGACTTTTTGTATGACAACGGCTTCAATGAAGTTGAAACTCCATTTTTGGCTAAACCTACTCCTGAAGGAGCAAGAGATTATCTTGTGCCAAGCAGGGTAAATCCGGGCAACTTTTATGCATTGCCCCAGTCACCTCAGCTTTACAAGCAGCTTTTGATGGTGTCCGGAATGAACAGATACTATCAGATAGTGAGATGCTTCAGAGATGAAGACTTAAGAGCAAACAGACAGCCGGAATTCACTCAGGTGGATATTGAAATGTCATTCGTTGATGTGGAAGATGTAATAGGCATCAATGAAAAACTCATACAAAAAATATTCAAGGAAATTAAAAATGTTGATATAACTCTTCCTATAAGACGCATGTCATATCAGGAAGCCATGGACAAGTACGGATGCGACAAGCCTGACCTTCGCTTTGGTTTTGAACTTGAAAACATCACTGACATTTTTGCAAATTCTGAGTTTAATGCATTTAAATCAACTTACGACAACGGTGGTAAAATTAAGTGTGTGAAAATTGACGGTTCAGCTGATGAGTTCTCAAAGAAGGGAATTTCCAAGCTTGAAAAATTCGTCAAGACTTATGGAGCTAAAGGTCTTGCATGGTTCAAATATGAAAACAACACCTTTGAATCTCCAATAGCAAAATTCCTGACAGAAGAAGAAATAAATAAATTAATGGAAAGATTAGAGATCAAGGAAAAAGATGTTGTTTTCATATTGGCTGACAAGGAATCAGTTGTAAACACAGCCTTGGGAGCATTGAGAATTGAAATTGCTCACGACAAGAATTTAATTGACAACAATAAATTTGAACTTGTTTGGATAACTGAATTCCCGTTGTTTGAATACAGCGAAGAAGAAGACAGATATGTTGCCAAGCACCATCCTTTTACAGCTCCTGTTGATGAAGATATTGACAAAATAGAATCTGATCCTGGCGCTGTGAGAGCAAAAGCATACGACATAGTTATTAATGGAGATGAAATAGGCGGCGGAAGCATTCGTATAACAAACAGAACACTGCAGAACAGAATGTTCAGAGCACTTGGATTCACTGATGAAGAAGCACAGGATAAATTCGGATATCTTCTTGAAGCCTTCAAATACGGAGTACCCCCTCACGGAGGAATTGCTTACGGACTTGACCGTTTTATGATGCTTCTTACAGAAAGTGACAATATAAGAGACGTAATAGCATTTCCTAAAACTCAAAGTGCTTCATGCCTCATGACTGACTCACCAAGCGGTGTAACAGACAAACAGCTAAAGGAACTTGAGATAGAGGTAACAGCTGAATAACATTGTATTATATGAAAGGAATGTTCAATGAATCAGGTAGGTAAGATAGAAAAAATAAATGGAAACAGAGCAACTGTTTCAGTGAGAAGACCAAGCGGATGCGGTTCAAGCTGTGCCAGCTGCAGCGGTACATGCAGCCAGGCAAATGTAATTGTTGAAACAGAGATCAATGAAGGATACGAAGTGGGAGATTATGTTGAAATCACAACTGAAAATGAGGTTGCATTCAAACAGATTTTCATACTTTACGGAATTCCATTTGGATTGATGATGATAACAATAGCTGCTGTGCAGCTTTTATCAAACAGCCCAAACAAAGACATGATATCAGCAGTTGCTTCTGTATTATCCCTTGGAGTGTCATTTGTTCTTTTAAAGGCATATGACAAAAAGGAAATGAAAAAAAACACTTTGAAGCTTACAATAGGAAGAAAGCTTTATTAAGATAATATGATGAATATATTTGAAATGCAATATGAAAATTCAATCAAAAAAAATGGGCCTCTTGCACAGCGCATGAGGCCTGCAACGCTTGAAACATTTGTTGGGCAGGAGCATATAGTTGGAGAGGGAAAAATTCTTAACAGAGCCATAAAGGCTGACAAGCTTTCCTCTGCTATATTTTACGGACCTCCGGGAACCGGAAAAACAACTTTGGCTAAGATTATTGCTGAAAACACCAACAATAATTTCACCACCCTCAATGCAGTAACAAGCGGAATAAAAGACATAAAGGAAAAAATAAGCTATGCTGTTGACCAGTTGTCCATGTACAACAAGAGGACAATCCTGTTTATCGATGAAATCCATCGTTTCAACAAGTCTCAGCAGGATGCTTTGCTTCCTTATGTTGAAAACGGAACTATAATTTTGATTGGCGCTACAACCGAAAATCCTTACTTTGAAGTTAATCCTGCTTTGATATCACGTTCACTTGTGTTTGAGTTCAAGAAAATTACAGATGATGACATTATTAAAGTTTTAAAAAAAGCTGCAATGGACAAAGAAAACGGATATGGAGCAAAAAAAGTAAAAATTACTGAAGAAGCAATAAATCATATTGTGAACAATTCAAACGGTGATGCAAGAAAAGCGTTAAGCGCCCTGGAGCTTGGAGTAGAAACAACTCCGGAGACAGATGGCGAAATAATAATAGATATTTCTGTTGCAGAAGAATGCATACAGCAGAAAAAACTTGAATATGATAGAAACGGAGACAGTCACTACGACACCATTTCAGCATTTATCAAAAGTATGAGGGGTTCTGATCCTGACGCAGCGGTTTTCTGGCTGGCAAAAATGATAAAATCAGGAGAGGATCCAAAGTTCATTGCAAGGCGAATTATAATCTGTGCTTCCGAAGATGTTGGAAATGCAGACCCAAGGGCATTAGAAGTTGCAGTAAATGCTTTTAAGGCTGTGGAAATAATAGGTTTTCCTGAAGGGCGTATTATTCTTGCACAGGCTGTATTATACATTGCCTGTGCTCCTAAAAGCAACGCTTCAATCATTGCAATTGACAGAGCAATGGATGCTGTGGAGAAAAATGCCGTTGATGTTCCTCTTCACTTGAAAGACAAACATTATAGCGGAGCAGAAAAGCTTGGAAGAGGAGTAAGCTACAAATACCCTCACGATTATGAAAAGTTTTATGTAAAGCAGAATTATCTGCCTGATACAATGAGAAACTCGACTTTTTATCAGCCTAAGGAATCAGGTTATGAAAGCAGAATCAAAAAGTTTTTAGAATACCTGAAACAGTAACGGAGGGACTTCTATGAATTACAAATTATTTAATTCCTGTATTACAGATACGGATATAGATGAAATATTAGAAAACAAAATAAAATTTGAAGAATACGACACAAATGACAAATATGACATTTCTGTAGATTTTTACAATCAAGACCTGCAGGATGAGGTTTTAAATGACAACGTGTCATTTGAAATCAAAAGAAACCATTATTTGTTCATAAAAAAAGTGAGAGACTTGTTTGAACTGCACAACATTAAAATAAACAAGTTTTTTCTCATGGGAACAATTCTGGAGCTGGACAAAGATGAAATGCTCATTTCGGTTCTGAAGTCAAACCATGAGAACAAAAGCAACACCATATGGCCCTGCAAGGAAATCTTCATTTTTGAAGACAGCAAAAACAAGCTGGATGACTTACTGTTCAACAATCAGATTTCTGAAGAGGACTACGAATCAAACTTGGAATTTCTTAAAGACGAACTGAGTATTTACGACAACGAAGACGAACACGGATATCTAAATTAATTGCAGGAGAGAAAAAATGAAAGCATACGATTTAATAAACAAAGTTGAGTTGGAAGTGACAACAAAGGACCTCATAGACTTGATGAAAGAAAAGAACAGACAGGTAGATTTAATTTTGCACGAAAAGAAAACAGACGAAGACGGATACCTTACATGGGATGCTGAGCATTGGACAACAGTTGACTCAAAACGATTCATGAGATGTTATTCTCTTGGTGACAGACAGCTTAGAGATTATACTTCTCACAATATTTATGATTTGAAAAATGATTTTAAGCCTGAAGAAGCAAAGGAAATTCAAATTAACTGATATTGAAGTTTCTCCTTGTAACCTTATGTGTTATTTTTAATAAAATAATACTGGGAATAATAAAGGAGGATTTCTATGGAACTTTATATAATAACCTTTAAACACGGGAATTATGCTGTAGCCGCATACAACAAACTGCTGGGCTACGGAGTAAGAAATATCAGGTTGATGCAGACGCCTTTCAGCATCAAAAGCGAGTGTGATTTGTGCATCAAAGCTTTTGGAAAAGAAGCATTAAATACAGTTCTAAATGAATGCAGCGGAAAATATTCCGTAGACAACGTGTACAGCGCTGTCAATAAAAATGGAAGCTATGTCTACAAACTTCTTCCATAAAGAAGAAAAGTCAATAACGAAAACCGCAAGCGGTTTTCGTTTTTTTTGAAATTGTGTAAATGTTAGTAAAATATAATATTTTACTGGAAACAAAAGGTAAGTAGTGGTATAATTATGCTGAAAATTGGTGTTTTTTGAAATTAAATTAGAAATTATATGATATTATTATGACAGGAAATTGACATGAAGGAAACTGTTTGTAAAGAAATATATGAAATTCTGGAAAAATCAAAGGAGATTGCTGCTGTAAGGCCGTATAAATCCTATGAAATGAGCATGGAAGCGTACAATAAGTCAAGGGAATTCAATCTAAAAACTGAAGAAGGCTACAGCCTTGTAGCCATTTCCTTTGCCTGCAGGGCAAAATCTGAAATAAATCAAATGCTTGATTGTTCTCTTAGAGCTTTGGAAATTTTTGAGGATACAAATAATGCAGACGGAAAGATGAAATCATTGAACCTTGCTGGCATTGCTTACTTTTACAGCTCAATGTATGAAGAAGCACTGAGATATTTTTTAGAAGTTTCTGACCTTGCCTCTAAACAAGATAATAAATTTATGCAAAGCTGTATAATGAACAACATAGGCGAAATATACCGGGAATCTTCCAGCAACGAAAAGGCACTGGCTTATTTTTTTGATGCTCTCAAAATATGCCAAGACAACAAATACCGTATGAATGAAGCATCCATACTTGGAAACATAGGTGAGATTTTTTTCAATGAAGGCAAGTATGATGAATCCCTGGAGTACTACTTAAGAAGCTATGATATTTTAGTTGAAAAAAATGATATGTTAACCATGGGAGACATTGAAAACAGGCTGGGAAAAATATGCTATGCAGTCAACGACTTCAAGAAGGCAGAAGAATACTATTTCAGGGCACTTAACAGATTAGAGGAAGTAAACAACAAATATTTTACCATAGATGTTCTTATGAATATAGCAGAGCTAATGTTTAATAAAAATGACAGAAAAGCTTTTGTTTATATTGAAAATGCCATGTCCTATGCTGAACAAATAAATGCGAAAAAAAAGATGTGCCAAGTATACAAGTATATTTCTGAATGTTACGAAAGTGAAGAAGATTATAAATCATCTCTTGAATATTACAAAAAATTCTATAACATCAATGAAGAAATAACAGCTTCAAATTTGGGAAACAAACTTGAGCTGTTAAATGTAGAATTGAAATACATTAAGGAAAATGAAAAATACGAGAAGTTAAAAACGAGGCTTCAGAAGGAGATATCTGCTCAAACTAAGGAACTGCAAAGAATAAGAGAGACAAATAAAATACTTGAAAAAAGAGCTTATGAAGATGAACTTACTGGCATTCCAAACAGAAGGAGCATAAACTTCTGCCTGAACAACACTGTGGAGGAAGCTTTGACAAATGATGACAGCCTGGTATTGTTCATGATAGATATTGATCATTTTAAAAAATACAATGATTGCTGGGGACATTCAAAAGGTGATTTTTGCTTGAAGAAAGTGTCAAGTTGTATTAGAAATATTCAAAATATAAGAAAAGACACATTTGGAAGGTATGGAGGAGAAGAATTTGTATACTTTGCAAAGTCCATAGACTATGAACAGTCATTGGAACTCGCAAACTGTATAAGAAATGAAGTTGAAAAGCTTAATCTTTACTACACTGCACATGGACAAACAAATGCTGTAACCATTAGTATTGGAGGAGTTACAGGTAAGGCAGCCACATTGGGAAGTGCTTCAAAAATTATGGAAGCAGCTGATAAAGAGTTGTACAAAGCAAAGGAAGCAGGCAGGAACACAACTGTATTGAAACGTGTTGACTAAGCAGATTTAACCGCAATATTATTTAATGTTGCGGTTTTTTTAGCCATTTTATAACTACATAAAAAAATTTTAAATAATGTTGACAAAATTAGTAGGGTATATTATAATAAGCCATACCCTACTAAATAGGTAGGAATTGTTGAAAGGAGAGCAGAAATGATTTTATCAACAAAGGGCAGATATGGACTTAAAGCAATATTTGAACTTGCGCTGAACTACGGTTTGGGACCTGTTTCTCTTAAAAAAATATCAGATAAATATGATATATCAGAAAGCTATCTGGAGCAGCTTTTTGCTAAATTAAAAAAAGTCGGCTTTATAGATACGGTCAGGGGTCCTCAGGGAGGATACATGCTTGCAAAACGACCGGATGAAATAACTGTGGGAATGGTACTTAGAACATTGGAAGGTGAAATTACAACTTCTGAATGCATAAACAAGGAAGTGTGTTCAAGAGAATCAATTTGTGCCACAAGAGTTATATTTGAAAAAATAGAAAACAGTATAAACGATGTTATAGATAATATAACTTTAGCTGATATGTATGAGGAACGAAAAACAATATTAACGGAGGAATAAAATGAGCAAGAAACTATATCTTGACAATGCTGCAACAACAAGAGTTAAAAAAGAAGTAGTAGAAGAAATGCGTCAATATTTCGATGAATATTACGGCAATCCTTCAAGTTCTTTGTATGAGCTTGGAAGAAAGTCTAAAGAAGCCATAGAAAATGCAAGAAAACAGGTTGCAGACTTCTTAAATGCAGATGAAAAGGAAATATATTTTACTGCAGGCGGCTCCGAATCAGACAACTGGGCTGTTAAAGGAGTGGCATTTGCAAACAAGAACAAAGGAAATCATATAATTACTACAAAAATAGAGCATCATGCAATTTTACACACATGTGAATATCTTGAAAAGTTTGGTTTTGAAACAACATATCTCGATGTTGACAAATATGGAATGATTGACCTTGAAAAATTAAAAGAAGCCATAAGACCAGAAACAATACTTATATCAATAATGTATGCAAACAATGAAATAGGAACAATTCAGCCAATTGAACAAATTGGAGAAATCGCTCAGGAACATGGAATCATATTCCACACTGACGCAGTCCAGGCACTTGGAAGCGTGAAAATCGATGTTAAAAAGCAACACATAGATCTTTTGTCCATGTCAGCTCATAAAATCGGCGGTCCTAAGGGTGTTGGCGGAATGTTCATCCGAAAAGGAGTTAAAATCGACAACTTTATCCACGGCGGCGGACAGGAAAGAGGAAGAAGAGCTGGAACTGAAGGAGTTCAAAATATAGCTGGATTTGGCAAGGCTGTTGAAATAGCTTCAAGAGATTTTGATAAACACATTGCAAGATTAACTGAACTGAGGAACAAACTTATTGAAGGAATCAAGACTAACATTCCTGACGTTGTACTTAACGGACATCCTACAATGAGACTTCCAAACAATGTAAACTTCTCATACAAGTATGTTGAAGGAGAATCAATACTCTTGCTTCTGGATATGGAAGGGATTTCTGCATCAAGCGGTTCAGCATGTACTTCGGGCTCACTTGATCCTTCACACGTGCTTTTAGCAACAGGACTTGACCATGGTACAGCACACGGATCAATCCGTTTCTCTATCAGTGAAGAAATTACTGAAGAAGACATAGATTTTACAGTTGAAACAATGAAAAATATAATTTCAAAATTAAGAATGATGTCACCTATTAAAAACGACGAAGACTTGAAAAAAGGAAACAGTCTATAATATAAAATATAACATATTGATTTAAAAATCGGAGGATATTATGTATACAGAAACAGTGATGGACCACTTCAGAAACCCAAGGAATGTAGGTTCAATGGAAAACGCAGACGGAGTAGGCCAGGTTGGAAACCCAAAATGCGGAGATATAATGAAAATTTATTTGAAAATAAACAATGATATAATTGAAGATGTAAAGTTTGAAACTTTCGGATGCGGCTCTGCCATAGCTTCTTCAAGCATGGCAACAGAACTCATAAAAGGAAAGAGCATTGACGAAGCAGTTGAACTTTCAAATAAAGCAGTTATAGAAGCATTGGGTGGACTTCCGCCTGTAAAGGTTCACTGTTCAGTTTTAGCTGAGCAGGCAGTTAAATCAGCACTTTTTGATTATTCACAAAAAACAGGCAAGGTTATAAAAGGCTTGGAAGATTACAAGCCTGAAGATGACGAAGACATCCACTGCCACTAAAAATATTAATAAAAGCGGAGCGCAGCTCCGCTTTTAATTATTAAGAGATGGTAACTCTATTGTACTTTGTTTGTAAAGTGTAGAAATTTTAAATATAGTTGACAATAGGGGAAAGAATACATTATAATTTCTTAATAAAGAGTACCTATGAGAAATGGAGGAACCATGGATACATTAGATAGATTTTCCATAAACAATATAAGAAAAGAGTATTTAAATTTTTTCAAAAGTAAAGGACATTTGACTGAGCAAAGCTTTTCATTGATTCCAAAAAATGATAAGAGTCTGCTTTTAATAGGAGCCGGTATGGCACCTTTGAAGAAATACTTTACGGGAGCTGAAACACCGCCCTCAAAAAGAATGGCAACATGTCAGAAGTGCGTAAGAACAGGCGATATAGACAATGTTGGTCTCACAGCAAGACATTTGACTTTCTTTGAAATGCTTGGAAACTTTTCATTCGGCGATTATTTCAAAAATGAAGCAATTGCATGGGCCTGGGAACTTCTGACTGACGTTTTGAAAATAGATGCAAACAGACTTTGGGTAACAGTGTATGAAGATGACGACGAAGCAGCTGAAATCTGGCATAACAGCGTAGGCATTCCAAAGGAAAGAATAGTGAGACTTGGAAAGGACGACAACTTTTGGGAACTTGAAGTGGGACCAAGCGGACCATGTTCTGAAATATATTACGACACAGGAGCTGACAGAGGATGCGGCTCACCAGACTGCAAACCAGGATGTGACTGCAACCGATACATAGAAATATGGAATCTGGTGTTCACTCAGTTTGACAAGGATGAACAAGGAGTGTACCATCCGCTTCCAAATCCAAATATAGACACAGGAATGGGACTTGAAAGAGTAGCATCGGTTCTTCAGGGAAAACCAACAGTTTACGACGTTGAGCCGCTTATTTCAATTATATATAAAGTAGAAGAAATATCTAAAGTTACATATGGTGTCGACAAGAAAAAAGACACATCAATGAAAATAATCTGCGACCACTCAAGAGCAGCAACATTCATGATCGGAGACGGAGTTATACCTTCAAATGAAGGAAGAGGATATGTCTTAAGAAGACTCATAAGAAGAGCTATTCGTCAGGGAAAATCTCTTGGAATACATTCTGAGTTCCTCACAAAGACAGTGAAGGTTGTAATTGACAACTGGAAGGAAGCATACCCTCAGCTGGCTGAAAAGGAAAGCTACATTCTTAAGGTTGTTCAGCTTGAAGAAGAAAAGTTCAAAACAACCATAGACCAGGGACTTGAGCTTCTCATGAAAGAACTTGAAGCAATGAAAGGAACTGACAAAAAGGTTTTTGACGGAAGTGTTGCGTTCAAGCTTTATGATACTTACGGTTTTCCGTCAGAACTTACAGAAGAAATACTTGTAGAAAATGGATTTGAATTCGACAAGAACCAGTTTAAATCAATAATGGAAGAGCACAGACAAATGGCCAGAGAAGCAAGAAGCAAGACTGGCAGCTCCGGATGGAAAGATGAAGAATTCAATATAGATACTGAAAAAACAATTTTTACAGGATATGAAAAGTTATGTGATACTGTAGAAGTAGTTGCAATTGTTGTTGATCAGGAACAGGTAAACACCATAAGCGAAGGGCAAAGCGGTATTGTTGTTCTTGACAAAACTCCGTTTTACGGAGAAAGCGGCGGACAGTCAGGAGACTCGGGAAAATTCTTAGCAGAAGGAATGGAAGCTTTAGTTACAGACACAAAGAAGTTTAAAAAGAGTATTTTCCTTCATGAAACAACAGTTTTAAAGGGAAGTATTTCTGTTGGGGATAAAATTTCTGCAGATGTAAATACTGACCAGAGGAAAAACACTGCAAAGAACCACACATGTACACACATTCTTCACAAAGTGCTTAAGGAAATGCTTGGAGATCATGTAAATCAAGCAGGCTCATATGTTTCAAAGGACAGACTCAGATTTGACTACACACATTT
This sequence comes from Sedimentibacter sp. B4, assembly GCF_000309315.1. NCBI lineage: Bacteria > Bacillati > Bacillota > Tissierellia > Sedimentibacter > Sedimentibacter sp. B4. Next base: position 12,070 of record NZ_CANG01000027.1, on the reverse strand, counting down.
TGAAGCAGTGGACCATGAAACACTTCGTGAGATTGAAAGACGCGTTAATGAAGCAATACTTGAAGATTACAAAGTCAACACTGATGTTCTTAATATAGAAGAAGCAAGAAAATCAGGAGCTACAGCTTTGTTTGACGAAAAATACGAGGAAGTTGTCAGAGTTGTCAGCGTTGGAGATTTCAGCAAGGAACTTTGCGGGGGAACTCACATTGATGAAACTTCTAAAATAGGTATGTTTAAAATAATTTCTGAAGGAGGAATTGCTTCAGGAATCAGAAGAATAGAAGCAATTACCGGAAGAACAGCAATAGAATACTTAAATGATCTTGTTAAAATTACAGATGAAGTTTGTGCTGCCATGAAAACAAGCAAGGAAGAGCTACCTTCAAAAGTGAATGCTCTTAAAAAGGAAACTAAGGACAAAGAAAAAGAAATCCAAAAGCTTAACAATGAAATACTTAAAAAAAGCATGGATCAGATCCTTGACCAGTTTGAAGAAATAAACGGCATAAAACTTTTTGCCCTTAAACTTAAAGAGAAGGATGCAAATTCTCTAAGGGAAATTGCAGACAAAATAAAAGATAAAAACGAAAGCTGTGCAATTATCCTGTCATCGGACTTAGGAGACAAGGTGCTGTTCGTATCTTCTGTTACAAAGGATTTAAACATCAAGGGAATTCAGGCAGGAAACATTGTGAAGGCTGCTGCTTTAGTTGCAGGAGGCGGCGGAGGCGGAAGACCAGACTTTGCCCAGGCAGGTGGAAAAAATCCTGAAAAAATTGACGAAGCAATCGAAGCAGTTAAGGAACAGTTAAGAAACATATAATAAAATTAAGAATGAAGAACGAATTTAATGAAGGAAATGTGCCGCGGCACATTTCCAACAATAATTCTTAACTATTAATTATTAATTGTTTTAATAATGTTTGATTTTATTACAAAAATGTAGTACAATATACAAAGGTTATGTAAAGAGGTGGTTATTATGGATAGCAATGTAAACAATACAGCAAAATTTGATTACAATATGGAATCATTAAATGAAGCCAGAGAGATTATAGCACAGGTGTATCAGTCACTGAAAGAAAAAGGTTATAATCCCAACAACCAGCTCATTGGTTATATATTATCAGGTGATCCTACTTATATAACAAATCATAACAATGCAAGAAGTTTAATACGTAAAATAGAGAGAGACGAACTGTTAGAAGAAATATTAAATGTTTATTTAGATGTAATAGACCTTTAAAAATTCTATGTGGAAAGCAGTATATGTGTATATACTGCTCTATTTTATAATATAGGAAAGTTCTCTTTCCTATATTATAAAAACGGGGATTGCAAAGGGCGGGACGCCCTTGCCGTCTCTTTTATATTGCATATGCAATATTGGAGAAACAATGAAATATATAAATTTATTTGAAAAAGAAAATGTATCAAAATTATGTTACGGAACACTGTCATTAAGCGATTTACAAAACAATAATACCGAAGAAAACAAAGTGAAATTACTGAACTACGCTTATGACAAAGGAATAAATTTTTTTGACACAGCCGAGCTTTATGACAACTATAATATTATAAAACAATTCATAAAAGACAAAGACAGGGTTAAACTAAACATAGCAACAAAAAGCTATGCATATGACAGAAAATCTGCAGAATATAGTGTCAATAAGGCTTTAGAAGAAATGAACACAGAATATCTCGATGTATTCATGCTTCACGAACAGGATAACGGCAACAATTTTTTGGGCCATTATCAGGCAGTGGAACGATTGATGGAGTACAAACAACAAGGTATAATAAAACATTTTGGAATATCAACTCACAGAGTTGAAGCTGTACGTGACAGCATAATGTTCAAGGAAATAGAATTTGTTTTTCCGCTTTTAAACATGAAAGGCATTGGAATCTCAGACGGTACAATTGATGACATGCTTGAAGCTGTAAAAAAGGCAAAGAAGAACAACAAATTCATAATGGCAATGAAAATCTATGGAGGAGGACATTTGATAAACGAAGCAAGGGAAGCCTTCAAGTTTGCAAATGATTTGAGTTTTGTGGACTCCATAGCAGTAGGTATGAGCACGGTTGAAGAAATTGATGCTAATATCGCTTATTTGGAAAACAATGAGTTAAATATTAATATAAAAAATAAAATCAGAAATCAAAAGAGAACTCTCGTTGTAGAAGAGTGGTGTATTGGTTGCGGAAAATGCGCAAGAAAGTGCAGACAGAATGCCCTTGAGATTGTAGACGGCAAGTGTGTCGTTGATATGAGCAAATGTGTTTTGTGCAGCTACTGCGCCGGTGAATGTACGGATTTTTATATCAAAATTGTGTGAGGTTGCTATGGACAGATTAATGGGTCTAGATGTGGGAGACAGAACTATTGGAGTGGCGGTGAGTGATTTGTTGATGATCACAGCCCAAGGAGTCACTACAATAAAAAGAACAAATATTAAGAACGATATTAATGAGCTCAAGAAGATTATAGGTGAATATCAGGTAACAAAGATTGTGTCAGGATTGCCAAAAATGCTTGATGGAACAGTAGGCATTCAAGGTGAGAAAGTTCTTGCTTTCATTGAAAAGATGAAGCAGCATATTGATTTGCCTGTTGAGTTCGAAGATGAAAGGTTCACCACAACTATTTCCGAAAGAATGTTGATAGACGCCGATGTTAAAAGGAAAAAAAGAAAAGAAGTAATAGACAAATTAGCCGCAGTTCAAATTCTGTCAGGATATATGCAGAGAACAAAGAATAAAATATAGGCCAAGAGGAGAAAAATGGAAGAAAATATTATTGAACTGATAAATGAAGAAGGAAAAAAAGAAAAACTTGTTGTGGAAGCTACATTTCATATTGATGATACAATGTATGCTGTTCTTCATGAAATCAACTCTGACGAAGGCATGATATTTTATGTTGAAGAAACTGAAGACGGAAACGGAGTATTTATTCCTGTAGAAGATGAAGAAGAAATTCAAGAAGTTATTGAAGTTTATGAAGGTATAGCTGATGATTTAATTTAAATCAAAGCAAGGGGGTGTTTTTATGAGTGAAGCAGATAATTTGGTTAAATTGCTGTGTGAAAACGGATATAAATCTACAATACAGAGAACCATGATATATGAAATCCTGGTCGAAAACAAAGATAAGCATTTAAGTACAGAAGAAATCTACGAACTTGTAAAAAACAAAAACCCTAAGATGGGAATTGCAACCACTTACAGGACACTTCAGCTTTTTGAAGAAATCGGTATGGTATACAAGCATAATTTTGATGACGGACTTAGCAGATATGAAATTTTGTCGCCAAACAGTAACGAAATTCATCAGCATCATCATTTATTGTGCAAAAAATGCGGAAAGATCATTGAAGTCAAAGAAGACTTGATGAACTCATTGGAAGAAATAATAGAAAAACAATACAATTTTGAAATATTAAATCACGTGGTCAAATTCACCGGAATCTGCGGTCAATGCAGAAATAAGGAGAATGAAAATGGCAACAGAAAAGAAACATAAACTAAAGGTAATACCCCTTGGAGGTCTGGGGGAAATCGGAAAAAACATGACTGTAATAGAATATGGCACAAACATCATAGTTATAGACTGCGGCATGTCATTTCCTGATGACCAAATGCTAGGAATAGACATAGTAATTCCGGATATAACATATTTAATAAAAAACAAAGACAAAATAAAAGGGATAATTCTTACACACGGTCACGAAGACCACATAGGCAACATTCCTTACTTGCTTAAAAAAATAAATGTTCCCATTTATGGAACAAAGCTTACACTTGGTTTGGTAAAAAATAAAATACTGGAACATAAAATTGAAGATGCTTCCCTCAATGTTGTTGAAAAGGGACAGACAATCAACTTGGGATGCTTCAAGGTTAAATTTATCCAAACAAACCACAGCATTCCAGATGCTGTTGGCTTTGCCATCGACACACCAATTGGAATGGTTGTGCATACTGGAGACTTTAAAATTGACTTCACGCCTATAGACGATGATGTTATTGATCTTGGAACATTTGCAGAGCTTGGAAGAAAAGGTGTGCTTCTGGCCATGTCAGACAGCACTAACGTGGAAAGACAAGGGTTTTCAGCTTCAGAAAGAACAGTGGGCGAAAAATTTATTGAATCTTTCAAAAACTGTGAATCAAGAATACTGGTTGCAACATTTGCATCAAATATCCACCGCGTACAGCAGGTTATTAATGCTGCTGTAATATATGGAAGAAAGGTGGCTGTTTCCGGCAGAAGCATGATAAATAACATCGATGTTGCACAGGAACTTGGATATCTGGACATTCCTGAAGACACACTTATAAATGTTAATGACCTTAAAAAATACAAAGACAATGAAGTGGTAATTATAACAACAGGCAGTCAGGGTGAACCTATGTCGGCTCTTACCCGAATTGCCAACAATGACCATAAAAAAATACAAATAAAGCAGGGAGACCTGGTTATTATTTCTGCCAGTGCCATACCGGGCAATGAAAAAACCGTTTCAAGAGTAATAAACACTCTTTATGAAAAGGGAGCCATAGTATACTATGACGCATTGACTCAGGTTCACGTGTCAGGACACGCCAGAAGAGATGAATTAAAGCTTATGCTTTCTCTTTTAAAGCCAAAATTTTTCATACCTGTACACGGCGAGTACAGACATTTGGTTCAGCACGCAAGACTGGCTGAAGAACTTGGAATTCCGAAGGAAAATACTTTAATAGGTAAAAATGGAGATGTTATTGAACTAACATCAAAATCCATATCAAAAAATTCTACTGTTACTTCAGGAAATATTCTTGTTGACGGATTAGGTGTTGGAGATGTAGGAAACATAGTTCTCAGAGACAGAAAGCTTTTGTCCGAAAACGGATTGATAATAGTTGTGCTGTCTACAGAAAAGGGAACCGGAAAAGTTCTTGCAGGTCCTGAAATTGTATCCAGAGGCTTCATATATGTTCGTGAAAACATAGATTTGATTGAAGATTCAAAATTTGTTATCAGAAAAGCTCTTACAAAATGCCAGGAAACAAATGTCAAGGAATGGAACAACATTAAAATGGCAATAAAGGATGCCCTCAGCAGCTTTATTTACGATAAAATCAGACGTAATCCTATGATACTTCCAATTATAATTGAAGTAGACAACGATAAGTTTGATGATGATAACTTGTTTGAAAAGCTTGAAAGCGAACAATTTGACTTTGAAGAAATTTTGCATTAAATAAATTAATAAATAAATGCTCCCTTCAAGATAAAATCAAGAGGGAGCATTTTTTAATCTTCTTTGATGATGCCCTGGGGTTCACCGCCTGTTAAATCTCCTGCAGAGCCACCGCCTGTGGGAGTAGTTGAGCCTGTAGACTCACCGGGATAATCCGTGTAGCACATATACCATTGTCTGCAATTCCAGTCGGGGTCAGGATTGGAAGACCTTTCTATTACTTCATTAAATGTTCTTGGAGCAGGAACAATAACAGGATCACCAGGCATCCAGTTAGCAGGGGTGCCTACACTGTATTCTGTTGAAATTTGAAGGGCATCAATGAGCCTTAAAAGTTCATACATATTTCTTCCATTTGTAGCCGGGTATGTAAGTATTGCCCTTATTCTCTGATTGGGATCGATTATGAACACATCTCTAACACTTTGCTCATAAATTCTGTCTGGATTTACCATGCCGTAAAGGGCTGAAACTTCTGCATCTCTGTCGGCAATCAGCGGAAATGGAATTTTTATGCCGGTAAACTGAAGAATATCGTAGAACCAGGCAAGATGGGCAGGATTACTGTCGATGCTCACACCGATGAGCTGTACATTTCTTTTAACAAATTCAGAGTACAGCTGTGAAAAAGCAATGAATTCAGATGTACATATAGGAGTAAAGTCTCCCGGATGCGAAAATAAAAGAACCCATTTTCCTCTGTACTGGGACATTGTTATGATGCCGTCTGTTGTTATGGCCGTAAAGTCAGGCGCTATTCTTCCTATGGTTAGACACTGATGATTTCTTTCCATAACTGGATTTATTGTATTTAAATTTGGATCATTCACATTGTTCTTAGATATCATAATAACCTCCTAAAGCATTTGGTATTATAATATGTGGATTCTTTGAATAATGTTAATTCATTGAATAAAATGTGATGTAATATCGATAGGACTTTTGCTGAATCATAATAAAAATAAAGCAGCCGGCGAAGTTCGCCGACTGCTTATGTGCTTATTACTTTTTGATAATGTGGAAGTTAACACCCCAAATAGGTCCGAATTGGGATGGTTTGTTATTAACAATTTTCTTATTTTCCATTCTCGTATTCTCTTTTTTTGAAAGAATATTTAAATTTGAATTTGGTTTATCATTAAAGTCACTGGATAAACCTGAAAAGCCATCCATTCTTAATCTTGCTACGCTAAAATTATCTATCTTCGTATTGGGAGCGTCACCCAAGTTCAATCTGTCCAAAAGAACCAACCCTCTCTTCGAAGTAATAAGCATTATTATAATGACCAACAGACCAAATATTATTCATCATTTTTAAAAAAATTGATTTTTATTGTAATTGATGCTGAAAGGTTGTATAATTTAATGGATTTCAAAATAAGTCAGCAACAATACGGAGGTATTATGAAAAAAATAATTGCTGTCCTTCTTGTTATAATAATAGCATCAGGAGCTTACATGTTTATTAACAATTTTGTGCAGGAAAATTTAAAAGCTGTAGACATTTACGATGAAAGTAAATTATCTGTGGAAATTCCTTCAGGAAGCACAACAGTTGACATAGCAGAAATACTGCTTGAGAATAATCTCATAAGAAATACAAAAGTCTTCAAATATCATGCCGAAAAAACCGGAGCAGATAGTAAACTTAAAGCAGGCACATTTGTGTTTTCAAAAAGCATGGATGCTGATGAGATACTTGAAACTTTAATAAACGGAGGATCTTCAGGAAACACTTTAAACATAACAATAATTGAAGGACTCACACTGGAAGAAGCAGCTTCTTCAATTGCAGAGCAGACAGGACTTGACTACGACAAATTCGTTGCTTTAATGACGGACGGGCAATATTTCAAAGAAGATTTTTCTTTTTTAAAAGAAAACCCGGACATAACAAATCTGCAGGGATTTCTTATGCCTGACACATACAACATTTATAAAAATGCAAGTGAAGAGGATGTTGTAAGAACTCTTCTTGATCAGTTTGACGGATTTTACATGGATGAAATAAAACCAAGAATGGAAAATGCAAAGTTAGACTTTGAAAAAACCATTATTCTCGCAAGCATTGTTGAAAAGGAAGCATTGCTTGATGAAGAACGGGATGAAGTTGCTGCAGTTTTTTTAAACAGACTTGATATTAACATGAAACTTCAGTCTTGTGCAACTGTAAACTATGCCCATGGTGAGTGGAAGGAAAGACTTACTTATGATGACATAGCAATTGACTCACCGTACAACACATATGTTGTAGAAGGACTTCCGCCTACAGCAATAAACTCCCCCGGAAAAGCTTCTATAAAGGCGGTGCTTGAACCGGCTGATGTTGATTATTTGTTTTTTGTTGCAAAGGGAGACGGTTCACATTACTTTTCAAAAAGTTATGACCAGCACATTAAAGCTGCAAACGAGTATTTAGATTAAGGATGAAAAATGGACAATATAAACAGAGATTATATAGACACATATATACAAAATCTCATAAAAAATGAGGATGAAAAATTAGAAAATTTCCGACAGCAATGTGTTGAAAGAGGTCTTCCAATAATTCATAAGGAAGTTGGACAGTACTTAAGGCTTGTGATAAATCAGCTCCATGCCAGAAGTATCATAGAAGTTGGAACAAATGTAGGTTATTCTTCAATATTCATGAGCAGCGTCATGAAAAATGAAGGAAAAGTTGTTACGCTTGAAAGAAGCGAAAAATTTTACGAAGAAGCTTTAAAAAACATACAAAGCTTCAATCTTGAAAAAAACATAGAGGTTCATTTTGGAGATGCTGTTGAAAATCTCGATAAAATTGATGGAACCTTCGACATGGCATTCATAGATGCTGCAAAAAGCTATTACAGGACTTTCTTTGACAAATGCAGCATGAAGATGAAATCAGGAGGAATAATAATTTCTGACAATGTGCTGTATCAGGGAATGATAGCAACAGATGAGCTGGTTGTCAGAAGAAAGAAAACATTGGTCAGAAACATGAGAAATTATTTAGAATATATTTCAAATGATGAAAGATACATTACAACGGTCCTTCCCCTAGGAGACGGACTGGCAGTCACATTAATCAAATAAAGGAGAAAATATGTTACCAAAGTTATTAGCACCTGCAGGAAATTTAGATAAGCTCATCATGGCAGTGGAATACGGAGCAGACGAAGTATACTTTGCCGGAAAGACAATGGGAATGAGAGCAGGGGGCAAGAATTTCACAAGCAAGGATTTAGAATACGGAATCGACTACTGCCACAAGCACGGCAGAAAATCAAATATAACAGTAAATATAGCACCACACAACGATGATTTACAGGGACTTGAAGAATATCTCAAATATCTTCAGACTATCGGAGCAGATGCTCTTATAGTAGCAGACCCTGGAGTAATAGAAGTTGTGAAACAAACAATACCTGACATGAGAATTCACCTTAGCACTCAGGCAAACACAACTAATTTTCATTCGGCAAATTTCTGGTACAAACAAGGTGTGAGCCGAATTGTGCTAGCTCGTGAGCTTTCATTTCCTGAAATTGAAGCAATAGTTAAAAACTCTCCCAAGGAACTTGAGTTTGAAACATTTGTACATGGAGCAATGTGCATTTCATATTCAGGAAGATGTTTGTTGTCAAGCTTCATGACGGGTCGTTATTCAAACAAGGGAGACTGCGCGCAAGCCTGCAGATGGAAGTACAATCTTGTTGAAGAAAAGCGTCCGGGAGAATACTATCCAATTGATGAAGATGAAGAAGGAACATTCATAATGAACTCCAAGGATATGTGCATGGTTGAACACCTGCAGAAGTTCAAGGATCTTGGAATAACAGCTCTTAAAATCGAAGGAAGAAATAAAAGCGAATACTATACAGCAATTGCTGTTCGTTCATACAGAAATGCACTAGATGAGCTTGAAAAACCGGAAAGTGAAAGAAATACAAAGTACTGGAAGGAAGAAGTTGAAAAATCATCACACAGGGACTTCTCATATGGATTTTTCTTCGGCAACCCGTACAAGGACGGTCAGCTTTACACTTCAAGCAGCTACATCCGGACATACGACGTCGTGGGCATAATAAGATCCTATGACAAACTATCAGGAACCTGTGTAATTGAACAAAGAAACAAGTTCTCAGAAGGCGATACTCTTGAATGTTTCGGACCAAAGGGAACACATTTTGAAGTTATTGCCAAAAACATGCAGGACAAAGACGGAAATAAAATCGAATCAGCACCTCACGCTCAAATGACAGTAAAAATGGATATAGACCATGAGGTTGAACCATACTTCATTTTAAGAAAAAAGGTTGAAGAATAAAACTTAATAAAAAATATCAAAAACAGGCAAATGACTTAATTTGCCTGTTTTATTAAGTTCCGGCTTAAATGTTTCTAATTATTCCTGAATATAATCTTCAGGATTTATCAAAGGAATTATTCGTTCTAATTCCGATGTATGAATATTTAACAGTTCATTCAGGAATTCTTCTGTTTTTTTATGATCTTCTGAATATTCAATTTTTATAATCCATTTAGGATTGTAATCCTCAGATAATTCTTCAAAACTAACTGCTTTACCTGAAAAAATTTCTTCATTGTACAAATCAAAAATTCCTGAAAATTTCCAGTCTTCTTCAATATCAAGAGTTGTAATTGTTAAGAAGATAAATAGTTTACTACCTTCCTCCATTGCATATATTTTATCTATGTATTCCATATTTTTATGAATTTCATATGAACCAATTGTTCTATCAAAAAAACCGGTTTTTGAATCCTTAAGCATTAATACCAGATTGTTGTAATTTTCCATTTTGCCTCCAAATATAATTTACGTTTAAATTATTATATTATATAATTCATCATTAGTATAGAAAATTGTTTTAGAATTTTATTTAATGGGTATGTGTTTTACATGTGATAAAATAAAGGAGTTAATTCATGAATGAAAAAAAAGAACCATGGTAGACGTTGTTCACCTTGAATGATAAAATATATTCTGCTGGGTAGTGTTTATATTTTTGTTTAGCAGGAAAATTATCAAATTAATTGTCAGAGAAAATACGGAGAAAAATGTAAGAACAAAACGATTTAACATATATTGCCAAATAACTAAAATAGTAGTATGCTTAATACATTAAAGAGAAAGGGGTAACATCATGTCAAACAACTCATTCAGCGGGCTTGAAATGCTTAAAGTTGCAATGTTAATGGAAGAAGAAGGTTACAAATTTTACAAGAATGGAGCAAACAACACTACAGGAAAAACCAAAGAATTTCTAATAGCAGCTGCTAGCCAGGAATTTTTCCACAAAGAAAAGTTTTTACAGCTTTATGATGAATTAAAAAAAGGCAATGAAGTCGGTTCGGAATATCTTTATGATGAAGAAGTAACAAGTTATTTAAGATCATTAATAGAAAATCAGGTTTTTAATAAAAAAGATGAACCAAAGGATGCGTTCAAAGATTTTGAATCAGCTGTTTTAAGTTCATTAAAAACAGAAGAGCTAACTGTAACAGTATATAATGAGATGTATAAAGGAATATCAAGCCATACTGCCAAAGAAGTAATGCAAAAAATTATTGAAGAGGAAAAGCAGCACGTAGAATATTTTAAGAATTTACTTAAGGCATAAAAGCAAATCCAAGAGGTTTGCTTTTTTTATATACGAGGAAAGTTTTCTTTCTCGTATATAAAAAACGGGGATTGCAAACGCCCTTGCCGTCAAGGGGGATGCTCAGCAATTTTTGCGCGGTCGGGGGACATAGGTCCCCCTAGCGGAGTTGCAGAGCAACTTTTTATTGGTATAATTTGGATAAAATTTACAAATGTTTATTGTTGACAACATTAAAAGTTTAATATATTATAATACATACAAAACATATAAGAATAGTCAGAAAACCATGGAGGAAAAATGAAAAGATTTGACAAAATGATGATGAGGAACTCAGGAGCCGGCGGAAAAATATGTTGCTGTTGCAGATATAATTAAAAATTATTTAATGAATTTATTTATCACAACAACATTAATCTAAAGGAGAAGAATCATGATTTTAAATATTGACGTAACATCATATCTGGCGCTTCTAGCTGCCTTGGTATTAATAGGAATACTTGCATTAATGGCAAAGAAGGAAATTGATTTTGGAATTAGAACAATTACTGCCCTTGGACTTGGGATAGGGCTTGGGATTTTGTTTAGAGGAAAACTTGATCTTGTACAGCCCATCGGAAAAATATATGTGAGCTTAATATCCGCTTTTGTGCTGCCATTGTTGTTCTTCGGAGTAGTATCAAGCATATCAGCTCTTGACAACATTCAAAGACTTAAGACAATCGGAATGAAAAGCGTTGCATGGCTTACAGCAAACACTGCAATAGCATCAGGACTTACAGTTGTGACAGCACTTATGTTGTTTGTAGGAAAGGGAGCAGAGGTTAGTCTTCCTACAGATTATGTTCCAAAGGAAGTTCCTGCATTCACTCAAGTAATAATTGATCTTTTTCCGAAAAATATCATTGCTCAGGCATCAAATAACGCAATCGTTCCAGTAATATTATTTTCAGTAATCATAGGAATAGCTTTCGTTTCACTTTCTTCTGAAAATGAAAAGGATGCAAAACCTTTTAAAGATTTTATAGATTCTGGTTCAAAAATAATATATAAAGTAATATCATATATAATAGAACTGACACCATATGCTGTGCTTGCTCTTGTTGCCAGTGCAGTTTCAAACAACGGACCGGACAAACTTCTTCCGCTGTTGTCAATACTGCTAATAGCTTACGCTCTTTGCTTTGTTCAAACATTTATTGTAAG
>NZ_CANG01000028.1:0-1233 GCF_000309315.1 Sedimentibacter sp. B4 | reverse complement strand
TTTTTTTATAAATATTAAATCAAAAGCTGATATTTAAGGGTTATTTTGGAATAATTATTTTATTATCAATAATGGGACAAAAGTTGGCATAGTTATTGCTTGTTATATTGGTAACTTAAATAAAATAATATTAGGAGGAATTGTAATGCAAAACGTAAAGGTTATTATATGGGGACTTGGAGCTATGGGCTCAGGTATGGCTAAAATGTTACTTAACAAAAAAGGTGTTGACATAGTAGGTGCAGTTGGAAGAGGATCAAAAATCGGTAAGAGCATGTATGAAGTAATCGGTGTTGAAAGAGGAGACAGACCAGAAGTATTGATTGGATCTGCAGAAGATGTAATCACTGAAAAGGCAGCTGACGTTGTTCTTTGCTGTACAGATTCTTATACAAAAGTTGCTTTTGAAAGATTGAAATTTGTTTTGGAGAAAAAAATCAACGTTGTATCAAGTGCAGAGGAAATGTCTTATCCACAAGCTCAACAGCCTGAACTTGCAAAACAGCTTGATGAAATTGCTAAGGCAAACGGAGTATCAATTCTTGGAACAGGTATTAACCCAGGTCTCATAATGGACTTGCTTGTAGTAGTTATGACTGGATGCTGTGAATCAGTTGATCACATTATATCAAGAAGAGTTAACAGCCTTTCACCATTTGGACCAACAGTTATGACTGAACAAGGTATAGGCATAACTGTAGAAGAGTTCAAAAAAGGTGTTGAAACAGGACACTTGGCTGGACACGTTGGATTCCAGGAATCAATCAGCATGATTTCTGATGCTATAGGCTGGAATGTTGAAAAAATTACTACATCAATGGATCCAATAGTTACAGATGTTGACAGAAAGTCTCCATACGGCTTTGCTAAAGCTGGAAATGTTGCAGGCGTTGCTATGAAAGGCTACGGCTACATAGACGGAGAACTGAAAATCGAAATGGATCATCCTCAGCAAATAGAACCTGAACAAGTTGGCGTTACAACAGGGGACTATGTAATAATAAAAGGAACTCCTAACATCAATATGGTTAACTCACCTGAAGTACCAGGAGGAATCGGAACAATAGCAATGTGTGTAAACATGATACCTCAAATTATCAATGCAAAACCAGGTTTGAGAACTATGATAGATTTACCTGTTCCAAGAGCAATAATGGGAGACATGAGAAATCTTATAGATCCAGAATGCAAAATAGTAAAGTAGTAAAACAGCTAGACTGATTGATTAACAAT